>CAZTVP010000044.1:0-10246 GCA_964616995.1 uncultured Comamonadaceae bacterium | reverse complement strand
CAGGGTGATAAAAACCCATCTGATGAAACCATCCAAAAATTAGGTAAGGCTAAAGTAGCTGCCAAGTATGGTAACCTGTTCCAGATGTATGAAAAGATTACAGATGAGAATCCTTACGAGGTTCCTATGAAGATATATCCTGCAGTACACTACACCATGGGAGGATTATGGGTAGATTATAACTTGATGACAGATATTCCTGGATGTTACGCTGCTGGAGAAGCTAATTTCTCCGACCATGGAGCTAACCGTTTAGGAGCTTCAGCTCTTATGCAAGGTCTGGCAGATGGATACTTCGTGCTCCCATATACTATAGGAGACTACTTGTCCAAAGAGATTAGAACGGGAGCTATTCCTAATGATACTCCAGAGTTCATGGAGGCTGAAAAAGAGGTGAAAGCCAGAATAGACAGTTTCTTAAACTCAAAGGGAACTAAACCCGTAGATCATTTTCACATGCGCTTAGGAAAAATCATGTGGGAAAAGTGTGGAATGAGTAGAAATGAAGCTGGACTAAAAGAAGGAATCGAACAAATTAGAGCACTTAGAGAAGAATTCTATGCTAATGTTAGGGTTCCTGGCGTTGCAAATGGTCCTAACCAAGAGCTAGAAAAAGCTGGAAGAGTGGCAGACCTCATGGAGTTAGGAGAGTTGATGTGTAAAGACGCATTGCAACGCACCGAAAGCTGCGGAGGACACTTTAGAGAAGAGTCTGTAGAGTTAGATGGAGAGCAGAAAGGTGAGGCTAAGAGAGATGATGAGAACTTTACGTTCGTTTCTGCATGGCAATGGAATGGCGAGTCTGGAAACCAAGAGCTGGTGAAGGAACCGTTAGAATTCGAGAACATAGAAGTGAAGCAAAGAAGCTACAAATAGCCTACATTATTAACACGATTAATACCGAGTAAAATGAAGTTATTACTAAAGATTTGGAGACAGAATGGACCTGAGGACAAAGGGAAGATGGTCGATTATAATGTAGAAGGAATAGAGCCTGATATGTCGTTCTTAGAAATGATGGATGTATTAAATTCTCAGCTCATAGAAAATGGAGATGACCCGGTGGTTTTTGACCACGACTGTAGAGAGGGAATCTGTGGTTCATGCAGCATGTTCATTAACGGAGAAGCACACGGTCCGGGAAGAAACGTAACTACATGTCAGCTTCACATGCGTTCATTCAATGATGGAGATACCATTTACATAGAACCATGGAGAGCCAAGGCATTCCCGGTAATTAAAGATTTAATGGTGGACCGTTCAGCTTTTGATAGAATTATTCAAGCTGGAGGTTATGTATCGGTAAACACATCTGGAAACACTCAAGATGCCAACTCAATTCCTATTCCTAAAGAAGATGCAGATTTAGCTTTTGATGCAGCTACTTGTATAGGTTGCGGAGCTTGTGTGGCCACTTGTAAGAATGCTTCGGCTATGCTTTTCACCTCAGCTAAGGTTTCTCAACTAGCACTACTTCCACAAGGGCAAGTAGAAGCTAAGGAGCGTGTAATTAACATGGTGAATCAAATGGATTTAGAAGGGTTTGGTAACTGTACGAATACCGGAGCCTGCGAAGTAGAATGTCCTAAAGGAATTTCTCTTGATAACATAGCACGTATGAATAGAGAGTATTTGGTGGCTACGGCTAAAGGTAAGAAGTAGACCTTTAGATATAAAATTTTAGAAGCCCTCTTTTGGAGGGCTTTTTTTATTCCTTTAGAAACCTTAAAGTCTTTCTTTCTTCACCCTCTAGCGAAATAAAATATAATCCTAGCTCTAAATCATCTACATCAATTTGATAAGGCCTATTCTTCAGTATGATTTTCTTTATGAGTCGTCCTTGTGCATCTTGAATGGAAATCTGCCTATTATTCAAAAGGTCATCTGATTGAATAAATAATACCTCATTTACTGGGTTTGGAGAAATTCTAAGGTCAGTGAAATCATATTCTTCCACGTTTGAATTTAACCAGTAATGGCATGAATCCGCTCCATTAGGCGAGTTAATGTAATAAGTTAGAGAATCAGTAAAACAGAGTGTGTGCAGTGACCATTCAAATTCATAAGAATAAGCTTCAAATAAGTCTTTAGTTCCTCCTATTCCTTCTATCCAATGACTTAAACCAAGCATATTACCATTATCCACTAAATATCTTTTTCGATAACTGTCTCCTAAAAGTATTGAGTCTATCTCGAGAATATAAATAGCATCATCATTTGGATTAATGGATACAGATGAGCCAACTTGAAGATTATTAAACGTGTAAAGCAGATATTCCGCTGTATCACTAGGAAAATATGGCCCACCATACCCTGAGCCGTAAATAATATCAGGAAAAAAATAAATATTCTTCAAAGAATCTTCTCTAAGACCTCCTAAGTAAATTTCGCTAGGACCTAATTCATCTTCATACAAATAAATCTTATTGTATTCAGTATTATTGATAATGGTATCTCCTCTCATCCGGTACTGAAAATTATAATAAGCTGTATAGTTAGGTGAGTTTGAATATCTAGTCAAAACATTCCACTGAGCTGTATCAGTTGGGAAAGGGAAGTATTCTTGAGTAATTCCTACTAGACAAAAAAAACAAAAAACTAGAGCTAGCAATATTCTCATTTTTCGAGACTTTAATTTGTTTAAAGATAATGCTTTAGAACAACAAAGTACTTTTAACGCTTTTAGTTTTGTTTCTTTGAATCATGTTCTGGAAGAAAAACAAAACACCCAAATACGAAGCTCCGCAGATTACTGATGATACTTTTAATGAGTTGGTGCTTGAATCGAAAGTTCCAGTATTACTAGATTTTTATGCGGATTGGTGTTCGCCTTGTAAAGTGATGGGGCCCATTATCAATGAGCTCTCAGAGGAATTTCAAGGAAGAGCACTTGTAGCCAAAATTCATACGGAACGTAATCCTAAGTTGACCCAACATTTTAAAATCAAGTCCATTCCTACGCTTATTATTATCAATAATGGAAATATGTTTGAGCGGTTTCAAGGAGTAGTGCCTAAACCTAATTTAGTTGAGCTTTTGGAGATTCATATCGAAGGAACATTTAATCACTGAAATCCTATGAATACAAAAAACCGCCTCCAAGTGGAAGCGGCTTTTAATTGTTTTCATTTATCCACTTTTAGTGGTCATGTTCATCTGGTCCTAATGGTACCGTTTGAGGAACAAAGTCGTTTTCATGCATAGGGTTACTGTAGTCATAAGCCCATCTGTGAACTTCTGGTAAAGCTCCTGGCCAGTTTCCGTGGATATGCTCTACTGGTGTAGTCCATTCCAAGGTATTTGACTTCCATGGGTTTTGCACCGCTTCTTGACCTCTAAATATAGAGTAGAAGAAGTTATACAAGAATATAATCTGTGCTATGGCTCCTATAATAGCGAATACACTAATTAGAGGGTTCAAGTCCATCACCACATTCAAGAAGTCGAATGCACTGTAGTCATAATACCTTCTAGGTGCTCCTGCCAATCCTACGAAGTGCATAGGGAAGAATACTCCATATCCACAGATGAAAGTAGCCCAGAAGTGAACGTATCCAAGCTTTGTATTCATCATCTTTCCGAACATTTTAGGGAACCAGTGATACACACCTGCCATCATACCAAATATGGCTGACATACCCATTACAATATGGAAGTGAGCTACTACAAAGTATGTATCGTGAACGTTGATATCTAACGCTGAATCGGCAAGGATAATTCCTGTTAAACCACCAGAAACGAATGTAGATACAAGTCCTATACTAAATAGCATAGCTGGAGTGTATCTGATGTTTCCTTTCCATAGCGTAGTGATGTAGTTAAACGCTTTTACCGCTGAAGGAATAGCTATCAATAATGTAGTAATTACAAATAGTCCACCAAGCCATGGACTCATTCCTGTTAAGAACATATGGTGACCCCATACGATAAAACTTAAGAATCCTATAGCTAAGATAGAACCTACCATTGCCTTATATCCGAAAATTGGTTTTCTAGCATTAGTCGCTATTATCTCAGAACTGATACCTAAAGCTGGTAGAAGTACGATATAAACCTCTGGGTGTCCTAGAAACCAGAACAAGTGTTGGTAGAGTATAGGTGAACCACCTGTTACGTCTAACGCCTCACCATCTATGAAGATGTTAGATAAGTAGAAAGCAGTTCCCATTCCTCTATCCATTAATAAAAGCACTACTGCTGATACTAATACTGGGAAAGACAATACCCCTAAAATTGCTGTTACTAAGAATGCCCATATCGTTAAAGGCAGTCTAGTCATCTTTAATCCTTTAGTTCTAAGGTTCACAATGGTTACGATATAGTTCAGTCCTCCTAATAAAGAAGACACTACAAAAAGTACCATAGACAATAACCACATGGTCATACCTAATCCAGAACCAGGCATGGCCTGTGGTAATGCACTAAGTGGAGGGTAAACTGTCCAACCACCTGAAGCAGCACCTGTCTCTATAAACAGAGAAGCTATCATGATTACACTAGAAGCAAAGAAGAACCAATAAGACAACATGTTTAAGAAACCTGATGCCATGTCTCTAGCTCCTATCTGGAGTGGGATTAATAAATTAGAGAACGTTCCTGATAGTCCTCCTGTTAATACGAAGAAAACCATAATGGTACCGTGTATGGTTACCAACGCTAAATAGGCATTCTGGTTCATAACTCCGCCTGGAGCCCAACGGTCTCCTAAAAATGCGTTTAAAAACTCGAATGATTCTCCTGGCCATCCCAGTTGTATTCTAAAGAGAATAGAAAGCAATACAGCTATTACTCCCATGAACACAGCTGTTATCAAGAACTGTCTTGAAATCATCTTGTGGTCTTGAGAGAAAATATACTTGCTAATAAAACTCTCTTCGTGGTGTGCGTGTCCTGCCATCTCTTTTACTTTAAAAAATTCTTATTTCTCAGCCACTGGCTCGTTAATACTTTCTTCTTCCTGTTCTTCAGTTTCGTTTTCAGTCTCAGTATCAGTTTCTGCTTTCTCTTCTCCTTCTAGTCCTATTATCTCAGCAAATGTTTTTTGATCAGCTAACCACTTTTGATAATCTTCTTCAGATTCTACTACTACAGTTACCGCCATGTTATTATGAGAAGCTCCGCATACTTTATTGCACAGCAGTACATAATCAAAATCTGGATTATCCTCCATCACTCTCATCGAATCAGTTGTGATAGTTGGAGTCATTTTAAATCTTGTAGGTATTCCGGGTACACAGTTCATCTGTGAACGAAAGTGTGGCATATAAGCCGAATGGATTACGTCTCTAGAATTGAAAATGAATTCTACCTCTCTTCCTACTGGAAGGTGAAGCTCTCCTTTTACTATTCTATCGTCATTACCCGCTTTGAATTGACCAGAAGCAGCTTCCTTGGACATGCTCACGTCATTAATTCTCAGCTTGTGTCTTTGTAGTCTGTAAATTTTATCTTCTAATTCTTCTACTTGAACAGGTGGTAAGAAATCTCCTTCTTCCTCTAACTTCTTCTCTATTCCAGCTATTTCTTCATCCAACTCTACCAGCTTAGCTTCTATAATTTGGTCGTTTACTATCCCCAATGGGTTAGTTCCAGAAATCAAATTATAATTAGAAAATCCTAGTTCTTTGTCAGCTCCAGGATAACGCATAGTCCAGTCGAACTGCTTGCTATATACTTCTAATCTTACTGGGTTTTCCGAAGCTACTTCGTCAGTAATGTCGTTCCATACTCTTAATCCGAAGATGATAATGAACGCTAATACCACTGAAGGAATGACCGTCCATATCATTTCTAACTTCGTATCATGAGGGAAGAAGAATGCTTTTCTATCTGCTCTGTAGTAGTACTTCCATGAGAAGTAAAACAATAGGATGTGCACTAGGAAGAATACCGTAGTAATAATTACTATGTTCACATTGAATAGCCAATCTATTTCAGCACCGTGAGCTGATGCAGATTCTGGAAGAAAATCTCCATAAGCTATGTAGAAGTATATCACTGCCGCAAAGAATACAAACATCCAAATGAGCATTAACCATGCATTCATTCTGTTGTCTGCTTCAGAGATGTCCTCCTCACGATGATTTCTCAGTTTAGCGGCTAGCTGATACACCTTGCTTAACTGCACGGCCGCTACCACCCCTAAAACTATCGTTATGATTACTAATAAACTAAACATTTTTCTCTCTCTATTCTATTATCAAATTCATTAAATATGGTGGTGCTCACTTTCATCTCTAAACGGATGATTCACTGGTACCAGCGCTGCTTTGGTGAAAGCATTCATCATTAAGTAAATAAACAGTCCTAAGAACCCTAGGAACATTAATGGCTGCCACCATGAGTAATGTGAGTGACCGTAAGTAGTTCCTGGTATTACTAGCAGATAAACATCTATATAGTGTCCTATTAAAATAAGTGCTCCTGTAAGCTTTAAATAAGTAGGATTTCTCTTAGCGTCTCTAGCTATTAATACGAAGAACGGTACCACGAAATTGATAATACACATCACTACCAAAGGTAAGCTGTAATTCTCAAATCTTTGTTGATAATATATCACTTCTTCCCCAATGTCAGCGTACCAAATCAGAAGGAATTGACACAGACCAAGATAGCTCCATAACATACTTATCGCGAACATCCATTTACCCATATCGTGGATGTGAGAATCATTTACTTTTTGTAAATGACCCTTCTCTTTTAGGTAAAGTGTAGTGAGCGTTGCAAAAATCATGAACGTTACCCACATACCTGAAAATACATACCAACCATACATAGTACTGAACCAGTGAGTGTCTATAGACATTAACCAATCCCAAGCCAGAGTAGTAGAGAACACAGCGAATAATACTAGGAATACAGCTGACCTCTTGAACATCTTAAAGTGTGTAGATTCTCCAGGTGTTTGGTCTTCTTCCAGAGATTTTTTTCTGAACCAGTTAGCAAACCAAATGAACACACCTAGATACACTAGTGTTCTAATCCACCAGAATGTTTGGTTTAGGTACGGTCTTTTGTGCTTTATAATTTTGTCTAATCCAAGGTTAGCTTCTGCTCCTGGAGCGTCTGCATCATTTGTGTAAGTAGCATGACCATGTTCTCCTTCTGCTGGTATTACATAATCTGAATAAGTGGAAGCATCCATCCAGTGGTAGGTATGATTCCAGTGGAATGCTGCTCCTACAAACACTACTAGTAATACTATACTGAATACTAGAATATTTCTGTGGTACACTCCTTCAAATACTCTTTTTAACTGAGATGACCAACCTACTTCTGCTGCGTATTGCAACGCGTAAAAGAATAAACCTCCAAGCGCGATAGCAAAAAAGTAAAAGCCACAAACCAACAAGTTAGACCAGAACTCCTGTCCATGATGGTCATGCTCGTTATGGCTAGTAAGACCTCCTATTATACCTAAGACCCCAAGCGCCATAAGGACGAATGTTATAGTCTTAGCTCTTTTTGAAAAAACAAAATCCATGTTTCTTTTCTTAAAATCTTTATTTACTAATTACCCTTCAGTTTCTTCCTCAGCGGTTTCATCAGATGAAGTGTCCTCATCTCCTCCCATTAATATCTTCACGTACTGAATTACTTGCCATCTCTCTTTCTGGTTTAAGATGTATGCATGTGAACCCATCAATCCCTTACCGTAAGTCAGTGTGTGGAACATCTTTCCTTCTGCTAATCCTTTTCTAGACTCGTAAGAAGGAACTGCTGGGTATTTACCTCCAGCTTTCTGAGTAATAGAACCGTCTCCAGCCCCTTTCTCTCCATGGCACTGAATACAGAATTTTTCAAATAGCGCCTGTCCGGCAGCTTGATTCTCTTCTGTAGTTGGTAGTGGACTCTTGAACCCAGCTCCTGCAGCTTCATACCCATCTGTTGTATTTGGGTAAGGATAAGGCGCATTAAACGCCAATTGGTCAGCTCCTCTGTAAGGAATAGTTCCATCAACAGGTATTCTAACAGACTGAACTAGCCTCATACTGTCTGCTTTTTCAGCTGTCATACCTGGTTTGAACTCGTCAAAACCATAGTCCACATAAGCTTCTATAGCTGGCGAACGGTACATGTCTGGCATGTACTCTAATCCTGGACTATTAGGGTCTGTAACACATGATGAAAAACAAAGTGCTATTAGACTCGCTATGAATAGATGTGTTGTTTTCATGTGTTTAATACTCTTTTTCGCTTAATTCTTCTGGATTAGTAGCTCCTATAATAGCAGAAATTTCATCTGCAGACATAGAACCATTCTGGTCAGTAGTAATCTCCATGATAAATCTATCGTTTGTAGATCTTGGGTGTGGATTGTCTGCTGGCATTCCAGGAAGTGTTCCGTTTCTTAATAAATAAGTGATAGACATTCCATGTGCTCCGCAGAGTACACTGAACTCAAAAGTTACTGGAATGAAAGAAGTAACGTTATCTATGAAGCTTTGACTAGGTTTACCACCTATGTTCATAGGCCAATCACTAATCATGAAATACCACATTCCTAAAAGTGCTAGTGAAGTTCCAGTTAGCGCGTACATAAATGCACATATAGCTAATCTGGTTCTTTTTACACCTATGATAGGGTCTATTCCGTGAATAGGGAATGGAGAGAAAACTTCTTTTACTCTTATTCCTTTGTCAACGATGGCTTGTGCTGCTTCTTTCAGCTTGTCATCGTCATCATACATTGCATGAAATACTTTTCTTGCCATGTTCCTTAGTTTATTTATTCTCTAGTGGTCTGCTTTTTTAAAGTTCTCACCAGAAGATTTTAGTATTGTTTTTAACTCGTTTAATGCTAGCACTGGGAAGAACCTAGCGAATAACAAGAACAGAGTCATGAAAATTCCTATTGTACCTACAAAGATTCCTAAGTCCACGAAAGTAGAGTGGAACTCACTCCATGAAGATGGAAGGTAATCTCTGTGTAATGATGTTACGATAATCACGTAACGCTCGAACCACATACCTATGTTTATCACTATAGACATGATGAATGTGAAGGTAAGGTTGGTTCTTAATTTCTTAGACCAGAATAGCTGTGGTGAAACCACGTTACAAGTCATCATTATCCAGTATGACCACCAGTAAGGCCCTGTAGCTCTGTTAATGAATGCATACGATTCATAAACAACTCCTGAATACCAAGAAATAAATAGCTCAGTGATGTAAGCCACACCTACGATAGAACCCGTAACTATGATTACGATGTTCATGTACTCTACATGCTTTGTGTGTATGTACGCCTCTAATCCCATAGCTTTTCTCATGATAAGAAGAAGCGTAAGTACCATAGCGAATCCAGAGAATACCGCTCCCGATACGAAATAAGGTGGGAAGATTGTGGTGTGCCATCCTGGTATAACCGAAGTAGCGAAATCCATGGATACGATAGAGTGTACCGAGAATACAAGCGGTGTAGCTACACCAGCTAATACTAATGATACTTCTTCAAATCTAGTCCAATGCTTAGCTCTACCTGACCATCCAAAACTTAATGCTGTATAAAGCTTCTTTCTCCATCCTCCAGATACTTTATCTCTAATGGTAGCAAAGTCAGGAATAAGACCTATGTACCAGAAAACTAATGATACTGAGAAGTATGTAGAAATAGCGAATACATCCCAAAGCAGTGGTGAATTAAAGTTTACCCACAGCGAACCGAACTGGTTTGGAAGTGGGAACACCCAGTATGCTTGCCAAATTCTTCCCATGTGAATTCCTGGGAAAAGTGCCGCCATTATTACGGCAAAAATTGTCATGGCTTCTGCAGACCTGTTTATGGCCATTCTCCATTTCTGTCTGAAAAGTAGAAGTACCGCAGAGATAAGCGTACCTGCGTGACCGATTCCTACCCACCAAACGAAGTTGGTAATATCCCAAGCCCATCCAACAGTTTTATTCAATCCCCAGGTTCCAATACCTACTCCTAGGAGGTACAAAATATTACCTACACCCCAAGCGGCTATGATACCACTGATAGTGATAAGTATCTTCCACCATTTGGTAGCCTTACCTTCTATAGGTGCTACTACATCCTCAGTAATCTGAGAGTAGGACTTGTCACCTAATATGAGGGGTTCTCTTATGGCTGCTTCTTTTTGCATACTGTCTTATCTTTTAAGCATCTTTATTTCTTACTATGGTCTGGTAGTACATATTAGGCTGTACTCCTATCTCCTCAAGTGCGCTATAAGCTCTGTTATCTTGAGAAAGTGCTGTTACTTTAGACTTAGTGTCATTC
>CAZTVP010000043.1:9876-10700 GCA_964616995.1 uncultured Comamonadaceae bacterium | reverse complement strand
GATTCTACATGGATGTTTGGGTAGAGCAGTTACTTCCTCATGGAGGTAAAAACTACAGAGGTGAAGGTGACCTAGAAGCTGATTCTTTTAGAGAATTAGCCTTTGAAGTCACTCGAATAGGTGGTGTTCTATTCTACAGAGTTTCAGAAGAACTAGGCCTTTTCGTTGGTGGCGGACAGATTTTAACTGGGAGAAATGCCTTCGAAATTTCTCGAATCTCAGGAGGTTTAACTCTGGACTTTTAAATTTTTTCGTTTACCAGCTTTATTACTTCTCCCTCTACAGCCACAGCTCTATTTTCCATTTCAGTACACTTAGCTAACATGTCATTTACGAATTCTTTATCCTCCAAGTCTGCGGCATTTATCTTCACGTTCATGATAGCTCCTAGCACTCCAGTTCTAGCGCACATAGCGCCTACTCCAGCATCAGTAATGGAATTAGGATTTCCGAACTGAGCCATAGCTTGCATGACTTCTAGAGAATCTAAACAGATTTCGGCTACTTTAAACGGTATTTCCATGGCATACTTAGTAGCTGCCTGAATGGCTTCTTTTCTCAGTGATTTTTCCTTATCTGTGTTCTTAGGTAAACCATAGGCAGACATAATCTTATTGAACGCCTGTGTATCTTCATCTACTAAATCCAGGAGTTGGTTTTGCAGTTCTGTACCTTTTACTGCCCAATGGCTGAATTCTTCCCAGCGGTGGTCCCATCCTCTTTTATGAGCAGATAAATTGGCCACCATAGTTCCTAAAGAGACTCCCAGTGCACCTACATAAGCGGAAATAGAACCTCCTCCTGGAGCTGGAGATTCAGATGCA
>CAZTVP010000043.1:0-9866 GCA_964616995.1 uncultured Comamonadaceae bacterium | reverse complement strand
TGCAGTTTCTTCTGCAAACTCTGTAAGATTCATTTGAATCAGCAGTTTTTCGCTGTCTGAATCTATCATGTATTCTATCACCTTTTCCTCAGGATGAAACGGTTTTAAATCATCTAACCCCAGCGACTTTACCGCTATTTTAATCTTCTCTTTCTCAGAAATACCGTGCGAGCGTTGCTGCTTAGTGAGGTAATGGTCTGCTGCTTCTATCAGTACTCTTTTAGGTATTAGACCTACGATTTCACTTCCCGTTACTCTAATTCCTCTTTCCGCAGCTTTAGCAGTAGCTTCATCAAATGCTCTATGCACAGAACATACATTTATATTGGTAAGATTTAGTGAGAGCTGCGCAATACCAAATTCCTCGATATACCAACCTATCCCTTTCACAGACTTTAGTGTTCCTGGTTGTCTGAGCGGTTCTCCATTTTCATCTTTCAATACCTTTCCGCTTAGCATTCCACCTTCTCTCATAATTCTTCCTGCTTCTCTAATATCGAATGCTATGGCGTTAGCTCTTCTAGAAGAAGTAGTATTCAAATTGACGTTGTATGCCACCAAGAAATCTCTAACGCCTATGGCAGTAGCTCCAGTTTTTTGTGCATGGCTATTGAACTCTGCCGGCCCGAAGTCTGGTTTCCATTCTGGTTTACTGATTTTTTCTAGCCCTTCGTATTCACCTTTTCTGCAGTACGCTAAATTTTTTCTATCCTCAGAAGTAGCAGCTTCTTCATAGAAATACCCTGGAATGTTAAGCTCATCTCCTACCCTTTTTCCCAGCTTATGGGCATAGGGAATTAACTCTTCTAAACTAACATTAGCCACTGGAACTAGCGGACAAACATCAGTAGCACCCATTCTAGGATGTTCACCTTTATGGCTTGACATATCTATAAGTTCAGACGCTCTTTTTATGAGTAAGAATGCAGCTTCTATAACAGGTTCAGGCTCTCCCACGAAGGTGATTACCGTTCGGTTGGTAGTTTTTCCATGGTCAACATCTAGTAATTTAACTCCAGGCACGGTTTCTACTACGGAGCTAATTTCTTTGATTTTTTCAGCATCTCTTCCTTCAGAGATATTGGGGACGCATTCTATGAGTTTTTTCAATTTTTCAGGTATTAATCAGATGGACACAAATCTATGCAAACCCATTACCTCCGCTGTTAAAAATGAGCTTTTCTTTATTCACATTTCATTCGACCAGCATTATTTATGGTTTTTATTTTTTAAGATATCTTAATGAGGGATTGTTCTAATTTTGCGGTGCAATAAAGAGTGTAGAACTAAAAAAGAAACAAGATATGTATCCACCAGAATTAGTAGCTCCTATGAAAGGAGAATTAACTGAAAAAGGTTTTAAAGAATTACTAAACAGCTCAGATGTAGATGAGGCTATAAAGGCAGAAGGCACTACACTAGTAGTACTGAACTCTGTATGTGGATGTGCTGCAGGAAGTATGAGACCAGCAGTGAAGCAGTCACTAGAAAACGGAAAACTTCCGAATCACTTGACCACAGCTTTTGCTGGAGTAGATAAAGAAGCAGTAGATAGAGCTAGACAATACATGCAACCTTATCCTCCAAGCTCACCTAGTATAGCTTTATTCAAAGACGGTCAGCTGAAGCATATGATAGAAAGACATCATATAGAAGGAAGAACGGCAGAAATGATAGCTGAGAATCTAAAGATGGCCTATGACGAGTTCTGCTAGAACAGTATAAACGAAATGAAAAAGCCGAGCCCTTTGGATTCGGCTTTTTTTTATGCTGGAAAAATAAGATTGGTTAGCTCTACAAAATCTGAAACACCCAGCTGCTCCGGTCTTTCTTTCACAAACTTTTCAGGAAGTTCTATGTCTCCTAAGATGCCTTTAAGGGAGTTTCGGAGGGTTTTTCTCCTTTGATTAAAACTGAGTTTTACCACCTGCTTAAATTTCTTCTCATCACATGGTAAGGACTTCACTTCATTCCTTACAAGTCTGATTACTCCACTTTTTACCTTAGGCGGAGGGTCGAAGGCATCTTCATCAACCGTAAACAAATATTCAATCTTATAATACGCTTGAAGAAATACACTTAAGATTCCATAGGCTTTGGTTCCAGGGCCATTGGCTACTCTTTCTGCTACTTCTTTCTGGAACATGCCTACTATTTCTGGCACAGCATCTTTGTGCTCTAAGCAGTGAAAAAGAATTTGTGTACTGATGTTATATGGGAAATTTCCAATAACCGCTACCCCTTCTTCATAGCGCTCAGATAAATCTATTTTCAAAAAACTCTCTTGAATAATTTTACCATGTAGCGCATGGTAATTGACAGTGAGGTAATCTACTGATTCAGAATCTACTTCTGCTACTTCTAATTCTTTGTTTAACTGTATTAGATGCTTGGTGAGTGCTCCAGTTCCTGGGCCTACTTCTAATAAATGGTTTACTCCACTCTCAAACGTTAAAGCATTAGCGATACGTTTAGAAATAGCATCTTCTTTAAGGAAGTGTTGCCCAAGGTGTTTTTTAGCTCTAACCTTCACTAGTTTTGGTTTTGAACTTGGGTATAATCGGTCTTTCTGGCTTGATAGAGTACTTCCAACTTGGTACGAAATGCAGCTACGTGCTGACCATACTTCTGAGCATGGTCTTGCTGTAGTCTCTGTGAATGTTCATTCTGATACTGCTCGTAGTGCTCTTCGGAGGCGCATAAATATTGCACCGCAAAGGAAATTCCTCCTTCTTCTTCAGCTATGATTCTGCAAATTCTAGACTCCAGAAATAAACCTGTCTTCATCATGTCTGGTATGTGAACATTTCTCATCCAGTCATACCATTCTTCATGGACGTGTTCATCTACGCTACAGGTAACATTGTATAATATCATGGTGTAAAGGTATTAGTATATGACAAGGTATTTTCATAGCCAGTGTAGGTTTAATTTTGACACTAAAATTTTTAAGAATGTCA
The DNA here is from genome assembly GCA_964616995.1 of uncultured Comamonadaceae bacterium. Classification (GTDB taxonomy): domain Bacteria; phylum Bacteroidota; class Bacteroidia; order Flavobacteriales_D; family Sanyastnellaceae; genus ASP10-05a. The sequence goes on along the minus strand of CAZTVP010000043.1, from coordinate 6,906 downwards.
AGGATTCTGACTGGTGTACAAAGTACTGGAGTACCTCATTTAGGAAATATTTTAGGAGCTATAAAGCCTGCTATTCAAATGGCTAATAAGCCGGAAAATGAGTCGTTTCTTTTTATAGCTGATATGCACTCGCTCACACAGATTAAAGATGGAGAGCAACTTAGAGAAAACACGTATGCTACTGCCGCTACTTGGTTAGCTTGTGGATTAGACCCCGAAAAGACGGTTTTTTACAGACAGAGTGATATTCCCGAAGTGACCGAATTAACTTGGTATTTAAGCTGTTATTTCCCTTACAATAGACTTTTGCTTGCCCATTCTTTTAAGGATAAGGCGGATAGATTGGAGGATGTAAATGCTGGTCTATTTACTTATCCATTACTAATGGCAGCGGATATTTTGCTCTACGATGCTGAGTTCGTTCCTGTTGGAAAAGACCAACTTCAGCATTTAGAAATGACCCGTGATGTAGCTGGAAGGTTTAATCATCAAATGGGTGAGACTTTTGTGCTACCAGAAGCTCAAATTAACGAGCATACTATGCTTATTCCAGGAATGGATGGTGAGAAGATGAGCAAGTCTAGAAATAACTTCATAGACATTTTTCTTCCTGAGAAACAACTCAAAAAGTCTTTAAATAAGGGAATAGTGACCGATGACACGCCTTTAGAAGCTCCTAAAGACCCTGATAGTGCTATAGTGTATCAGTTATATAAACTGATAGCATCAGAAGACGAGTCCAATCAACTAGCAGAAAAGTTAAGAGCCGGAGGATACGGATGGGGACACGCTAAACTTGATTTACTTAATGCTGTTCTAGAGAATTTTAAAGAAGAGCGCGAAAAGTTTAATTACTACATGGAAAACCGAAAGGAGTTAGATGAAATTCTTTTATCAGGGGCGGAAAAAGCTAGAAAAACCGCTACAGAGGTGCTTCAGAGAGTTAGATCCAAGGTGGGTTACTAAGATTTGAAAGTCTTTTAGACTATTCTACAATCAGTTTCTGGTAAGAAAAACCTTCTTTACCTTCTAATTGAATCATGTACACACCTGAAGTTAGATTGGGTGAAATTATCTGACTATTACCCGAACTTTTTATCTTCTCTTCTAGGACTGTTTTTCCTGTAGCATCCATAATGCTTAGGTCAAAGGTTCCCGAGTTTTTAAAGTTTAAGTTTAAAATATTCCCTTGTAATGGATTAGGATAAATAGTAAACTTAGAAAGCTCTGCTTCTTCAATTCCAACTAGAATTTCGCAATCATTCACAGTAGAAGGATATAGAACATCATCTATCCACATTCTGAACTGGTCTGTAGAATAATGATTAAATGCAATATATACTTCTTGACCTTCGTAAGCTGCTAGGTCTATTTCTATCTGTTCCCAGGTGGTAGTCTGAAGTGTATCTGTAAAAAGAGTATCAGTAAAACTTTCCGCACTCGCATCAGAAGTCGATAGTACAACAGAATAAATCTCTTCAGAGAAATCAGGATCTGTAGCCGCTACATAAAAGGACAGGTCTTCTCCAGACTGAATACTCAGCTGGGGAAGTACTAAAAAATTATTTGGTTCTAAGACTCCTTCAGTATTATCAAAACTGGCAGAGCTCCAAGCACCGACTCCTGAAAAAGCTTGAACAAAACCTCCATTACCATTTGGTGTCTGGTAAAAAGACTCCCAGTTAAAACCGTCCCCATCGGCATCAATCGTTTGCCAGCACTGAGGTAAATCTGGTAATTCAAAAGTTTCTAGGTTGGTGGATGTATTCTGGCATTGCACCGCTAGTGAAACCACTGAAAGAATTAAAACAAGTAATGACCTTAAGCTCATAGAAAATTTTTCTGCTAAAGTATATAATAGGCTTGTCCAGCCGAAAGATTTAAGTTGGCTTAATCACAACTTGTCCCAAAAGCACCTAAGAATCCTCCTAAATCTGAGACATTTATAGCACCATCACCTGTAAAATCGCCTGGACATCCATTTCCTAAATCGAAAACACAGGTCATATTTTCATAATTGGCATCTGGGTTATAATTAGACGCTCCTGGATAAGTGCACCCATCAACTCTTAGCACACTACAGCTGCCATCATCTGTAACTGCAAAAGGATCGTATTCAATGAACAAGGGATCAGTACATCCTGCTGAAATACATGCTTCACAGGAGTTCCAGCATACGGTTTCAAATACTATGTTCTGATTTAAATTGACTAATCTGTTGGTAAACTCTCCTGTGGTAAGTGTACATGAACTTCCAACCGTTAAATCCTCAGACTCTGTCCAACTGTCAGTGGCATATTTGAATTCATAAATACCTTCAGGTAATACTATAGAAGCCTCCCAAACATTATCACTGTTGGCATCATTCATAGGTAAACATCCGCCACACCACGAATTCCAATTTCCATTAACTTCTGGTGTAGTAAATGAAAAGCTGACTTCATTCATATCTAAACTAAAGGAAACTGAAAACTCACAGCTACCGGGATCTGTGGCCTCTGAATCAAAATTGATAGCTTCTGGGTTCATACAACCGATTATAATACAAGAACCATCGTCTAGAGTGGCTCCAGGATTATAGTTGATGGCATTAGGATTCGTACATCCGCTGATATCGGTCCCGCATGATTCACAAGAACCATAACTATCCAGAGTGGATGTTAGGCCTGATACACTAACCGTTCTATTGGCATAACTCCAAAAATCAGTGACCGGTGCACAGGAAGCTCCATTCTGCATATCGTCTATCAAATCTTCTTGACTAGCCCAGTTATCCACTAAATACTTATATTCTATTTCTCCTGAAGCAAATTCGTACGTCCCTGTCCATACTCCATCATTATTCGTATCTGAAAGTGGATAACAGTCTCCACACCAATTAGCCCAAGGACCTGTGGTATAGACTGTAGAATAACTTTCATTGGAACAATTCATATCAACATTAAAAGTAACATCAAAAAGACATTGTCCACTATCTACAGTAGCATCCGAATTGTAATTATTTGCGGCAGGATTCGTACATCCAATGACATCGTTTGTTTGAGAAACTCTTACCCAATCTACCTGAATTCCACTTGGAAAAGTGGTGTTAGCATTAGGTCCTGAGTTAGTAATAGCAAGGTTTAATATTAAAAACCATGTTCCATCATTAAAAGGCCAATTGTATTCACTTGGATAAGACGATGGTGTTACTGAGTAAAGTAATACGTCATCTACATACCACTGAATAAAATCCTCGTCCCAAATCACAGAATAGATATGAAAATCATCTGCATATGAACCAGAACTTATAGTATTATTCCAGGCTATATAATTACTCCCCTCACCGCAATTTCCTAAATGAGCAGCTCCAGTAGTAATGCTAGTATTCCCGTCATTTCCCCACTGCTCCATAATGTCTATTTCACCAGTTTCAGGCCAGCACCCTCCTTCTAACATCCAAAACGCTGGCCAATATCCTTGACCATCGATAGTTTTTATTCTAGCTTCAACTTTTCCATACTTAAATTCAAATTTATCTCTTGTTAAAATCTTAGAACTAGAATAGTATGCAGGTTGAAAGCCACTGTAAAAATCTGAAATACCTTGAGTCTCTTCTCGAGCCTCGATGGTCAAAATTCCATTATTTAAGCTCGTATTGTCAGGTTGATAGTATTGTAACTCTCCATTTCCCCAGCCCCATAGACCTTGAGCTGCACCAGTACCTAGATCATGACTCCACTTGGTTTGATCAAGGGAGTTTCCATTGAAATTGTCTTCAAATATGACATTCCACTGCTGTGCAAAACATGAATTTAACATTAAAAGCGAGAGAACCAAAGTCAGATTTTTCATAGTTCTAAAGATAAAAAAAGCTTGGCGAAAAATCGCCAAGCTTTTCTAGTTGTATATAGTCAATTAAATTAATCACAAGATGAACCAAAAGCTCCTAAGAAACCTCCAAGGTCAGCTACGTTAACGGCACCATCATCATTGAAATCTCCTGGACAAGTATTACCCAGAGTGAAAGTACAAGTACCATTATCTGTGTTAGCAGCTGCATCATAATTATCAGCATCAGCATATGTACATCCTTCTACCACTAGAGTAGAACAAGACCCATCATCGATATCCGCATACGGATCAAACTCAAGGAAAAGAGGATCAGTACATCCTTCTACTAAGATTATTTCACACTCTGAACAAGAACCGTAACATACCAGATCTAAAACAGTATCTTCAGTAAGGTTAACATATCTATTGAAGAATCCAAAGTTTTCAGTTACACAACTTGTTAAACCAACAGTTTCTCCTGAAAGATCTTCTTGAATATTGAAAGCATCTGCAGTGTATTTGAACTCATAATAACCCTCCTGTAGCTCTATAGTCACAGACCAGATTCCATTTCCTTGATCAGTTAATGGATTACAGTTTCCACAGAATCCATTAAATGTTCCATTTACTTCAGCTATAGTGAAAGGATCATCTACTTGACTCATATCTACTTGGAAAGTAATATCATACGTACATGATCCATCAGCTTCTGTAGCTGCCATGTCGTAATTATTAGCATCAGGATCAGTACATCCAGGAGTACCAGCTCCAGGGCATGCTTGACAACTATTCCAGCAAACTTCACCAGTGTCATTAGAAGCCACTGCTTCTACGGTAGTGAGTCTATTAGTGAAACCTCCTATCGAAACAAAACACGGTGATCCTGCCCCAGCAACTAACGCTTCCTGATCTGTCCATGCATCAACCTGATACTTGTAAGTATAAGTTCCTGCAGGAATAGGATATGTAGCAGTCCAAACTCCGTCCATATCATCATCAGTAAGAGGATTACAGTCCGCACAGAATCCATTCCACTCTCCAGATACGTTTACAAATCCAAAAGGAGAACCATAATCATTCATATCAACAGTGAATGTAGTATTATAAGTACATTCAACATTTGAGGTAGCATTAGAATTATAATTAGCAGCTACAGGATCGTTACAATCTGCAAGTGCGCCACAAGCTACACATGCTCCGAAACATACAGTATCTACAGACTCGTTCATCATACCTACAGTGTGTGATCTATTGAATCCTCCGAATCCATTATCAATACCACAAGCAGAAGGAACTTGTTCTTCTTCAGCAAAAGTAGTACCGTTAATGAATTTGTATTCATACGTAGTACCCACTTCCATAGAGAATGTTATTGACCATGTTCCGTCTCCGTTATCTGTCATAGGTGAGGTAGCGGGATCCCATCCCTGAATAGCACCAGCATAGTGAACACCAGCACCATCTACAGCTTCGTTAGACATGTCTACAGTGAATGTAACATCTACATTAGCGTTTGTATTATCCCAGAAAGCAGAACCGTAGTCACCAGATCCTCCAGTGAAAGTATATGGAGACCCTTCAGGAACAAAATCACCAGTATTCCAAACGCCAGCAGATACTGCCACGCCTGATCTTTGGTGTCCAGTAGTATTCCATTCTACATAATCAACAATGTTGGCAGCACTTCCGAATCCTGTTCCTTGTGTATAAAGCCCCATTTCTCCATCGTTATCCACAGCTGAACCCCAAGTTACGGTTACACTAGCTCCAGCGGCTAGAGTAGCTCCTGAACCTAAAGTAGTTAAATCTTCATAAGCAGGGAAATTACATAGATTCCAATTTGTAAGATCTTGATCACCAGTCCCGAAGTTAGTTAACGTTACTTCTCCTGTAGTGGTATCTACAGCAGTAATACGAACATCAGCTACAGGTGCTGCACAAGCATCACAGCTTCCCCAGCATACTACATCTACATTAGTATCTTGTGTGAAAGAAAGAACTCGATTCCAGTTTCCTCCAAAATCAACCACACATCCAGTAACACCTGTAAGGTCCTCTTGGATAGCCCAACCATCAGCTGCAAACTTGTATTCTAAATCTCCATTAGGAATTTGGAATGTTCCAGACCATGTTCCATCACCGTTATCAGAAAGTGGGTTACATCCACCACACCATCCGTTGTAGTTACCATTTATTTCAGGAGTCGTAAATGATTCAGTTACCTGTGACATGTCTACAGTAACTGTAAGTAGATATTCACAAGAACCATCATCCATAGTAGCTGCCATATTATAGTTCTGAGCATCAGGATCCATACATCCCATCACATCTCCTAATCCTTGAGTTAGAACAATGTTATCTATCTTAAGAGTTCCTCCAGCACCCATAAATGCTCCGGCCGCAATTTGGAAATCAATTTTAAACAAACCACTAGAGTTATCTACTGTAGAATAATTGTAGCTGAAGCTAGTCCAGGTAGTTTCATTTATCCCTTCGTTTTGTAGATCAAAGTTTTGTGATAAACCAACACCAGGAAGTTCAGTAAAGCAGTGAATAGCTGCACCAACCATCGGACCATCGTACTTTAAATCAAAAGTTAGATTGTAATTATTAGATCCTGAATAATCGATGTCATTTACTAAATAAGAAATAATGTATGCTTTCCCTATACCATCATCTGGATTAACACCAGTCCACTGTAAAGCTCCAGTTCCATTTCCTGTAGCACACCAAGTAGCTGAAGCTTCAGGGTCAGTTCCATTAGCCACAGGAGTCCATCCTGTTATAGAACCGGCATCATCAAATGTTAAAGATGGCGGAGCATAAACACAAGATCCATCATCAAAAGTAGCTGCAGCATTAAAATTGTTAGCTGCCATATCCATACAACCTGGAGTACCAGAAGGGCATGCGTCACAACTTCCCCAACAAACTACGCTTACATTAGTGTCCTGAGTAAAAGAAAGTACTCTATTCCAGTTTCCTCCAAAATCAACTACACAACCAGTAACTCCAGTTAAATCTTCCTGAATAGCCCAGCCATCAGCTGCAAATTTGTATTCTAAATCACCATTAGGAATTTGGAAAGTCCCC
>CAZTVP010000042.1:2662-10751 GCA_964616995.1 uncultured Comamonadaceae bacterium | reverse complement strand
ATCGGGAGAAACATTCGTTTCTCTTTTATCTTCTTCAATAATTAAAGATTCCAAAGGCAATACCCAAGGTTCTATGGGAGTTTCTAGAGACATTACCGAGCGTAAAAAAATTGAGCAGCAGGTAAAAGATTCTCTAAAGGAAAAAGAAGTACTGCTCCAGGAAGTTCATCACAGAGTAAAGAATAATTTACAGGTAATCAGCAGCATACTTTCATTACAAAGTAATTATGTAGATGATGAAAAGACGCTGGTCATCCTAGATGAAAGTCAGAATAGAATAAAATCTATGTCTTACATTCATGAAACGCTGTATCAGACTACTGATTTCGCCTCGATAGAATTTTCGAATTATTTGAATACACTGGCCAGTAATCTTATTCATTCTTATAGTTACACCGTAGGTGAGATATCACTGATTCCGGATTATGATGAAATTTATCTTACTATAGACCAAGCCATTCCATGCGGATTAATAGTAAATGAGCTGGTCTCTAACGCCATGAAATACGCTTTCTCCGAGAAAGAAAATGGAAAGGTTTTCCTATCCATCAAAGAAAAAAACAATCAAATAAGCCTGAGAGTAGCCGATAACGGAAAAGGCCTTCCAGAAGATTTCAAGTACGAAGAGTCCGACTCTCTAGGAATGCAGTTAGTATATTCACTCATAGACCAGTTAGATGCTAGCCTTGAACTTAACGTAAAAAACGGGACAGACTTTTTAATTACTTTTGAGAAGAGTTAAAACACTTAAATCACCCTAGTTAAATGTCCATTAACATACTCGTAACTGAAGATGAAAGCATAGTTAGAAAAGACATAGAAATGCGTCTTAAGAAACTGGGCTATAATATAGTAGGAACAGCAGACACAGGATTAAAAGCTATAGATATAGCTAAGGAAAAAAAACCTGATTTAGCATTAATGGATATTATGCTTAAAGGTGACATGACAGGTATAGAAGCTGCGGCAGAGATTAAAACATTTTTAGACATACCTATTATTTTCTTAACTGCTTATTCAGATGATAAAACTCTAGAAAAAGCTAAAGGTTCTGAGCCCCACGCTTATTTGTTAAAGCCATTTAAAGAGTCAGATGTGAGAACATCCATAGAAATGGCTATCCATAAGCACCAGAGTGAAAAAAAGGTAAAAGATGAAAATGCTTTTTTAAAATCTTTAACCAGAGCCAGCGCAGATGCTAAGTTCATCTTCGTTAAAAACAAAAAAGAGTTAATTAAAGTTCCTCTAGATGACTTTATAATGGTGGAAGCGTTAAAAGACTACGTAATCATCCATACCAGCAATGGAAATTACACCATTCACTCTACTATGAAGGATATCATTAAAAAGCTTCCTAAAAGTCATTTTACCAGAGCACATAGAAGTTACATAGTGAATGTTTCTAAGATAGTGAGCATAAGAAATGGGAATCTAATTTTAGAAGGAATAAAGAAAGCTGTGCCAGTAGGGGGGAATTATAAAAATGATATTTCTTCACAGATAAATGTATTGTAAATCAATTAAAACTAAATAGACATGAGTTTAAAAGCTAAATATGATCAAGTACTCAAGCTAGGAGAGGAGCTAGGAGTAAAAGATGGATTTGTAGAAGAAGCAGATGGTCAGTTAAAAATAGGAGGAACAGCAGCTTCACAGTATGATAAGGACCAGATGTGGGATAAAATAAAAGAAGCAGGAGGAGAAAATCCAGCAGATATCATGGCAGATATTAAAGTAGCTCAAACAGATTACTACGCTAAGCATACCGTAAAGTCTGGAGAGTCTTTAAGTAAAATAGCTAAGCACTATTATAAAGATCCTATGAAATACACCGCTATTTTTGAGGCTAATAAAGACATCTTAAAAAATCCAGATGTAATTCATCCAGGACAGGAACTTACTATTCCTATGGCATAGAAAAAGAAATAAATCGTATATAAAAAGGGCTGGAAATAACTTCCAGCCCTTTTTTGTATAACATTTTTTAGAGGTTTATTGAATTACCACTTTTTCTACCTTTTCATATTCATCATTACCAAACCTAACTAAATATGTACCCGCAGATAGATCTGATATGTTTATACTTGCATCTAAATTGCTATTATTTGAAGGACGTTCAATAGTAGAATTAAGTGAAGAACCTTTTATATCAAATAAATCTATATGAACAGGCTTATCATTAGGTAAGTCTCTTAATTCTAGTTTTAGGTTAGACCCTTTTTGATAAATAGAATATGACATGGTTTTTTCTATGGTCTGGTTAAGGTTTAATGGGTCATTGATTGAAAAACTGACTACCCTTGTCCTTCTAGAACCATTAGAGATATACTCACCAGTATACCAGAAAGTTTCCCCGTCTGGAGCTAAAGTCATATGACTGTAATCACCGAATCTATTTCCGCCCTCTTGAGCACCTGAACCCTCTATTATCATAGTTTCTTCTACAGTCATTTCTCCTAGCGGATCCCACCTTAATCTTCCCGTGCAAGCTAAGCTGGCACTCATGTCAGAACCACCAATACTGTAGGCCATAGCTATATTACCATAATCATCCATACTGGCACTAGCTAGCCATCTGTTTGTGTTATCTGGAGAGTATGTTCCCTGCTGGTAAACTGTCCAATCACCTAGACCGTTAGGTCCATCATTCTGTCTTAATTCATACCACCTAATTCCCGCAGTGTTAAAACCATCTACATCTACCACTTGAGTTAAAATTATGGTATTATAGCCTAGCCACCTTCTATATTGAGCTCTGTAAGTAAAAATTCCTGCTATAGCATCTAATCTTTGATTAGAATTTGGTTGAGGAATATCATCCCAACTGAATGTAAAATCAGCATTAAAACTGGCTACTGGAAGCTGTTGGGCTAATGAAATGCTTGAACTATTTGGATTATCCCAGTTAATAGACATTTCATAAATTCTAATCTGATCAAAACTATTCCCAAACCAAGCGTTATCTCCTGGATGAAAAATATAGTTAGGAGTTCCCGAAGGAGGAAGCGCACCATCTGCATCTGCTGGTAATAAACTATAAAAATTTCCAGTGGGTACATTGGGAGCATTTAATGCTATCATACTAGCGGTAGGATCACCCTCTACCATTTTATCTCTTTCGAAAGCTACCACATCATGACCGAAGCTATTCGCTGTCATGTAGTATGCATCACCCCAGATACTATACTTTGGATAATCAGGGAAACCCTGTAAAGAAAACTCATAGGTATAATATTCTTCTTGAGGATCAGGAGTGACCGATATAGCTATCAGAATGCTATTGCTACCTGTCTGAAATTGAGAAATAAACCACCTGTCATAAAATTGATCATACATCACTATAGGATCTCCATCATTACTGCTACCATCCCATAGTGAGCTTAAACTGAATGGAAAACCCTCAGTATCTCCTTCGGAGTCATAAACACGCCATGTGGTATTAACGGCTTGAACATAATGATCGGGACCTATGGCTCCTGAGGGATCAGGTGGAAATCCACCATTCATACCCGCTTCATTCACATCTATAAGCGCAGGACCACTAGTACTCTTGTTATTTTGACCGATGTTTCTTAGTGGATCAGGTTTTTCTCCAGTAAAGAGAGGATTAGGCTCGTAGGTTCTCCGTTTTCTGTCTTTACCTATTTTCCCCGGAGGATTTTCTATGAAATCTTCATTAGCGAGTTCACGCATAGGCGGAGTAATAAAAAAGTCAGTACACTGAGCATGATAAACTTCTGTACTGTTTTCCTTAAGATTAGTTGATTCATTCTGCTGCGCAATGGTACTAAAACCAGCCATCAGCAGAGCTACTACTAAAGTGTTTTTCATTTCGGTTATTTTGAAGGATGCAATATTACATGAAGCATCCCTAAATTCTGTGTGTAAATAATTACAATCATTGGAGCTTTAGACCTAATGAAACCAGTTATGAATTAATGATTTAGTCTAAATGGGATAGAAAAAAGGCTGAAAACAAAAAAGACCCAGCAGAAATCTGCCGAGTCTTTGTGAGCTCCTCAAGTAGGACTTGAACCTACGACCCTCTGATTAACAGTCAGATGCTCTAACCAACTGAGCTATTGAGGAATTTTAAGCTTCCGTTAAAAACGGACGGCAAATTTACACCAATCTTTGTTTTCAAACAATATCTTTGGCCAAAAATTTTGATACCTGAAAACATGAAATTAGTAGAAGTAGGAACCGTAGCTTTTGACGCTATAGAAACACCTTTCGGAAAAACAGATAAAATCATAGGCGGAGCAGCCACTTACATAGGACTTGCAGCGTCATTTTTTATTCCAGAGTCAGGGCTAATTTCAGTAATAGGGGAGGACTTTCCATCAGATTACATTAAGGCACTTAGTGAAAAAGGAATAGACACTACTGGTTTAGAAGTAATTCCAGGAGGCAAGTCTTTCTTCTGGTCAGGAAAGTATCATAATAACATGAACTCTAGAGATACGCTCATCACTGAGTTAAACGTTCTAGAGCATTTCGACCCAAAAGTTCCAGACGCTTACCAAGGCTGTGAATATCTAATGCTTGGAAATCTTTCTCCACAGGTTCAGGCTACGGTGTTAGATAGACTGAACACCAGGCCAAAATTGGTAGCGCTAGATACTATGAACTTCTGGATGGACATAGCTATGGACGATTTAAAGGCTGTGTTAAAGAGAATAGATTTATTAATCATTAATGACGAAGAGGCACGCCAGCTTAGTGAAGAGTATTCTTTAAATAAAGCTGCGCAAAAAATCATGGCCATGGGTCCGAAAAACCTTATCATCAAGAAAGGAGAACATGGTGCCCTTGTTTTTCATGAAGAAGGAATTTTTTCTGCTCCAGCAGTAGTGCTGGATAATGTAAAAGACCCTACCGGTGCAGGAGATACGTTCGCAGGTGGAATTATGGGTTACATAGCTAGTCAAGACAACCAAAGCTTCGAAACACTAAAGAGAGCAGTATTAGCCGGTTCAGCACTTGCGTCATACACATGTGAAGCATTCGGCACAGAGCGTTTATTCCAGATTACCAAAGAAGATTTAGACAACAGAATAGCTGAGATTACTGAGTTGATTACGCTTTAAAGAAGAAAGGAAGAGCTTGTTTTTATAACACTCCTATTTTGTTGTGGGAAGCTCACGGTTTGTATGTTTTAGGTTTGAAGTTAGAATAGTGTTTTTTTCGGACTAATATGGGTTCCATTTGACGTACTCGTTCTTCATCGAATTCTCCACTGCTAGAGCCAAGAGATTATCTTTAATACCCTTACATTCTTTTAAAAAGTCTGACTTATGTTCTTTCTTCCATCCTGAGCTTGCTGCTGCAACCCACAGCCTCAGTCCTCTTTTGTCATTAGGATATTCTTTAACATCTTCAATTGCATGCGGGTTTAGTCCTCTTTTTATGATCTCTTTTATAGTTAACTCATCTGGTACAAGTCTCAGAAGAGCCAAAGCTCTAAAAGCACCATGTGTTAGTTTATGCTTGTCAAAAGCGTAAATGTCATTTAAGGATTCTGCAATTGACTTTGAGATGATAGATAACCTAAATATCGAATCACCTAACCCTATAGATAATATTGACGCGTCAAAATCTCTTTTTGCTAAATCGGTTAAGAGAGGTAAAGCATCCTGATATTTAGAATGACCTATCGCTAAAATTAAATGATATTGAGTTGACCAAGTCCTAGGATTTTTAATTTCTTTTTCAAGGGCTTGAGTTAATTCAAATCCGGCATTTATAGACTCTAGTTTTCTGAGTCTTTTTGCTCCTGATTCTCTTTTCTTTGATTTCGAGTTTTTAAGTAATTCTAATGCTTCTAGTAGATTTTTGTCCATTATCAGGTTGCTCAAGCTATTACTAGTAAGAAAAATAATCCTCTGGATTTAGCATGGTTCCTTTCTGCCACATTTCAAAGTGAAGGTGCGTACCATCACTGTGCTCACCTGAGTTTCCTACTATAGCCACACTTTCGCCTGAGATTACTTTATCTCCAGCGCTTTTAAGAACGGCACTGTTATGCTTGTAAATAGAGATGAGGTTGAAGTCATGTTGGATGTGAATTTCATTTCCTCCATCAGCAGTAAACCCTGAGAAAATAACCGTACCAGCTAAAATGGATTTAACACGTGTTCCTTCGGCTGAGCTTACGTCTATTCCATAGTGACCTTTATCTATGTTTACTCCATCGCTAATTACTCCTTCTACAGGTTTATGTAAAAGCACCTCCTCTAAAAAATTCTTTTCGGTAGAAATGTTAGACTCATCTATATCTAGCTGGTTTTCTTCTTCTACTTGAATACGCGCTAAAGAATCCACTTCCGTTAGCTCAAAGTCCAGTTCAGTGTCCTTAGCTAAAGCTGAATCCAATCCTTGACTTAGGTCGTTTATTTCTTCACCACGGAGAATGGCTTTCAGGTTATTGAAATAAACAGAATTCATTTGCGCTAGCTGAAGAATAGAGTCTGCTTGGTATTTATTCTCAATATCTGCATGAATAATCTGCTCGTGTGGATATCCAGGTACGCTGTATTTAATGGGAGTGTGCGCATATAGAAACCAAAAGAAAACCCCAAAGAAGACGAACTGCACCGAAAAGAGAAAAAGCACTTTTATAGGAGACACTGTGGTGCTAAACTTCTCCTCAAAAGAAGCTCCTTTCAGCACGATAACTCGGTACCTATCTGATAGTTTTTTGACTAAATCTTTCTTCTTTTTCTTCTTGGGTGAAAGCATGCTGTAAAAATGCTAATTTTTTCTATCCTAGAGAAAAACCCGCGGCCTAATAAATCTTTAGCTTAAAATGAAATAAATTTGCGGATTTTCAGTTTATAAGAGTTACCCATTACGGCTTGAGAGTGAAATTTAGTACAAATCAATTAATTGGATTAAAACTATGTAGCGTGGCTATCCTAGTCATACTCTTTCTGTCTCAGTGTTCTACCACTAAAGATGGGCTCTCTAAAAGAATTTATCATAACACCACGGTTCGGTATAACGGCTTTTTCAATGCCAAAGAAGCTAAGAAGGAAGCACTTGCAACATTGGGCAGCGGAAACGAGGACGATTATGACAGCCTCTTAACCATTTTCTTTTACCCGGACCAGGAGAGTGTAAGCACTATCCAAGAAAACATGGAACGTGTAATAGAGAAGACAGAACTCGTAATAGACCGCCACACAATGAAGGTTTCTAAACGTGACAAGCGTAAGATGAAGAAACCAGAAATGAATAAGTGGATAGATGATAGCTGGTTACTTATGGGTCAGGCTTATTTCTATGAGCTGAACTATTGGAAAGCTGAGGAGATTTTTCTTTATGTGCTGCGCAAATATGATAACCTAGACATGAGAGTAAGAGCTAACATGTGGTTAGTTCGTACATATATGGCTAAAAATCAGCGTTCGGAACTTACAGAAGCGCTCGAGAGACTTTCATCTATCAAGAAATTCCCAGAGGAACACCAAGCGGAGTACAATCTCATTTTAGCTGACCATGCTATCTCCAAAGAAAAATACAGTGACGCGGCTTCATACTTAGAGAACGCCATCATTTTTACTAAGAAAAAGAAAGACAAAGCCCGTCCGAAGTTCATTCTAGCTCAGCTGTATCAGAAAATGGGCAAGTCCAATGAGAGTATTAGTGCCTATGAAGAAGTGCTGAAGCTCAAGCCATCTTATGAAATGTCATTTTACGCTCAGATTAACCAAGCCATGGCATTCAAGAGAAGAAGTGGAAATGGTGAGGTAATCAAAGAGAAGTTAAATAAAATGCTCAAAGACGAAAAGAACGTAGAGTACTTTGACCAGATTTATTACGCTTTAGCCGAACTTGAAATAGAAGAAAGAGATATTCCAGATGGAATTTATTACTTAGAAAAAAGTTTAGAGGTAAACGATGGGAACCAGAAACAAAGAGGTAAGACATTCTTAAAACTTGCTGATTTAAGATTTGATGAAAGAGACTACGAGCTAGCACAGCAGTATTATGATAGTACTACCGCTTTTATTCAGGAAACTCACCCAAGGTTTAAAGACATCACCAATAAAGCAGCTAGTTTAACAGAGTTAGTAACCAATCTGAG
>CAZTVP010000042.1:476-2652 GCA_964616995.1 uncultured Comamonadaceae bacterium | reverse complement strand
TCGAGAGAGAAGATAGCTTACTTGAACTATCGACTTTATCAGAAGAAGACCTTACCAAGAGGATAGAAGAGATAATGGAAGAAGACGCTAGAAAGCGTGAGGAGGAAAGACAAAGAATTTTAGCAGCCTTGGAAAGTGGAGAGTCTATTTCTGCGGTAGGAGATTTTTGGGCTTGGAACCCCGCACTGCGTTCCACGGGTAAAGATAATTTCGTTGACATCTGGGGAGACCGTCCTCTAGAAGACCACTGGAGAAGAAGTAATAAACAAACCTTCGCGCCTAATACACCAGATGACCCTGATGAAGAAATAGTTGAGACTACTCCAGAGGAAGAAGAAAAAGACGAGGGAAGACCATTTGATGAATACTTGGCAGACGTTCCTCAAACTCCAGATGCTATACGGGCCAGCATAGAAAAACGTGCCGAGGCTAGGTATAACGCTGGATTAATCTACAAGGAAAAGTTAGATGATTTTGAGAATGCTATGGAGGCGTTCGAAGTACTAGTTACAGAAGAGGATGAAAGTGTGTTTCACCCTGTAACTCACTATCAGCTTTACAGAACATACCTTTCTAAGGAGCAGGGCGGGTATTCTAACCCGTTTTGTGGAACCTGTAATTCTGCTTATTGGGCTTCCGAGACCAAGCGTAGGTATCCAGACTCTGAATACACGGTGCTCATAGATAACCCAGATTTCCAGTCTATAAAAGAAATCAGAGAAGCAGAGGAAGTAGCGGCTTATGAAGTAACCTTTGAAAAATTCAGAAAAGGCTTCTATAACGATGTCATTCAAGAAACCACTACGGTAATTCAGAATGAAGAAGAAAACCACCTTCTGCCTAAATACTATTTGTTGAAAGCAGTTTCTATTGGTGAAATGTCGAGCAAGTTCGGTGGAGAAGCAGCATCGTATAGAGAGGCGTTGCAAAACACGGTTGACCTCTACAAAGAAACCGAAGAAGGAATCACAGCTCAGCGTTACCTAGACATTCTAAATGGAGAGGTGAAGAAAGAAGAACCTAAGAACGTCCCCAGTCTTTATAAATTCAGAGCGGGCTCTGGACATTATGTGATTGTGTTAGTTCCGCTTGAAGGTGGAGATGTAAACAGAAGCCAGTCGAGCATAGCTAATTTTAATGCCACGTTTTTTAAGTCTTCAGGACTGAATGTAAAAACCAGAGTACTCGGAAAAGAGTATCAGATGATTTACATCAGAGACTTTGAAGATGAAGACCAGGCTATGAATTATTATAATGCTTTTAAAATCAACCAAAACATTCTTGGAGACCTTAACAAAGAAAACTACTATACATTTGCCATTAGTAAGTCTAATTTTTCAGCACTTACGAAAGACCGGGACCCAGAAAAGTACCAGGAGTTCTTTAACGAGAATTACTTAAAATAATAACCGCGCATAAAAGGAAAATAATATGGCTAGAAATCATCAAAACCATAGTGAAGGAGTTCTAAATAGAATAGTAGAAGAATCAGTTATAACAGGAGAGTTTAAAAGCACGAGTAACATCAGAATAGATGGAACGCTCAAGGGAAATCTAATGACCACTGGAAAATTAGTCTTAGGAACTAATGGAATCATAGAAGGAGATATTACCTGTGAGAACGCAGAGATAGAAGGAAAAGTAAAAGGTAAAGTGAGCGTAAGACAGCTTCTTAGTCTAAAAGCGTCATCTAAAGTAGAAGGAGACATTTTCACGGATAAGATTTCTATAGAACCAGGAGCTGTATTCACAGGAACATGTAATATGGGAAAGGTAAAAGACATGAACCAATCCTCAACTAGTGAAAAAACCCTCCAAGAAAAAGCGGTCTAAAGCCAATAGGTATTTAGTTCTTTCTAGTGCAGGACTTCAGATGGGAATAACCATTTATCTAGGAGCTTATTTCGGAAAAAAGCTAGATGAGAAATACCCATCTGATAAAAACTGGTTTACAATAGGATTAACATTAGCTGCGGTAGTTTTAGCGCTTTGGCAGTTACTTCGTCAAGTAAATAAACTGAATGAAGAAGAGTGAACTAAAGTCAATAGTAGTTTTCGTGCTGGTTCTTAGTGTAGCACTATTAACCGCTTACTTTGGTCATTTACAGGTTCTCGAATCTAAAGAGCACAGTTCAGCTGTAGATGGATTGCTAAAATCATATTTATTTAATGGAAT
>CAZTVP010000042.1:0-466 GCA_964616995.1 uncultured Comamonadaceae bacterium | reverse complement strand
TGTTCTCTGCGCTTATGATGTTGAAGAAAAAGTATCTCTCCTCATTAGGTTTTTTGTTTTTAGGAGGTAGTTTACTCAAGACTATTTTGTTTTTCATTTTCTTCAGACCGCAGTATGCGTTGGATGGTAAAATCACAAAACTCGAGTTTGCAGAATTCTTTATTCCTTATGGAATCTGTCTATTCTTAGAGGTGTATTTTCTAGTTAAAATACTCATGAAAGAGTAGATGAAGAGCGGTGCAATGGCAAACACTGCTCTACACCACAGAATCCAATTCTAACAATCTGTGGAAAACTTAAATTTCTAATTCAATAAGTGGTTTAAACTTAAAATAAGTCGTACGTTTGCACCGATTTTTTAAGGACGTCAATTTTTAGCTCGAAATGAGATTAAAAAACTTCGCGAAAGCACTGATTTTAACCGTTTTAACTTTTCCTGTTTTAGCGGCATCGCCTGATTCCGACC
>CAZTVP010000041.1:8918-10763 GCA_964616995.1 uncultured Comamonadaceae bacterium | reverse complement strand
TGACTTGTTTTCGGCCACTGTAAATGCGGTAGATTCTACTGGTTTTACGCCAGAAGGTGTGCATTATGCGCTGGTAGATAGTTTGGGTTATGACAGTGTTTTTGTCTTTAGCACAAATGAAGAATTGGCCATTTACTCACTGGGTTTTTCTAATGTAGGTATGGGAAATGGAGATTACATCCAAGACGGATTTTCGGCCAATGGCCGGGTTTTTACTTGGGTAGCTCCTGATACGGTCAATGGATTTTTGGTTCGGCAGGGAGAATTTGCACCGCTTATTCTTCTGGTTTCTCCTAAAAAGCAGCAGGTAGTGGCTGGAGGTGTGGAACAAAGGTTGACCAAGTCGCTGTGGCTAAGGGCTGAGGGTTCTGTTACCAATACAGACTTGAATACCTTCTCTGAACTTGACGGAGAAGATAATGTGGGCTACTCTGCCAGAGGTGGATTTACGTTTTCTAAGGATTCTACCTTATTTAAAAATTGGACAAGTCGCGTAGTAAGTGATGTAGAATGGCTTTCTGTCAACTTTAACACCGTAGAGCGGTTCAGAGAAATAGAGTTTATTAGAAACTGGAACTTGCTAGAGTCTGAGCTGGTGGGTGAGCAGTGGTTTACTTCTAGCGCGGCTGGAATTACTCATGTAGAGAAAGGTTCTTCTGCTCTGACCTTTGAGTCGCTGGCTGTGGGAAATGGATATGACGGAGCCAAATTTGGGTTAAAGAATGACTTAAAGCTGAATAAACTTCGGTTGGTGAATGATATATCAAGGCTAACCACTGAAGGTGAAGTACTTTCAGAGTTTTATAGGCATAAGAATGATGTGAGTTATGAGTT
Organism: uncultured Comamonadaceae bacterium; assembly: GCA_964616995.1. Classification (GTDB taxonomy): domain Bacteria; phylum Bacteroidota; class Bacteroidia; order Flavobacteriales_D; family Sanyastnellaceae; genus ASP10-05a. The sequence goes on along the minus strand of CAZTVP010000041.1, from coordinate 9,929 downwards.
TAAACCGTTTAAGATTGGGTATCAAGACGAGCTGGAATTCAATTCTAGAAGAGACTCTTTAGCTACAGGTTATCAGTTTTTTGATTACCAGTTTTATGTAGCTAATCCTGAGAGCAGCACGAATAAAGGTCTTATATTCTTTAGGCAGCGTTCAGATGATTTGAATACACAAGAGGGCTTCATTAGAACCGCCCTAGCTACTCAAGTAGGTGCTTCTTATGAGTGGCTTTCTTCTAAAAAACACCAGGCGCTCATAAACGTGAGCCAGAGAAGATTAGAAATAGAAAACGATAGTTTGATTAATCAGGCTCCAAAAAATAATGTACTAGGAAGATTAGAATACCGATTAAAAGCCTGGCAAAACGCCTTGACTACTGACCTGTTTTATCAAGTAGGTTCTGGGCTAGAGCAGCGTAGAGAATACATTTACCTGGAAGTTCCAGAAGGTCAGGGAACATTTATTTGGAATGATTACGATGGAGATGGAGTGCGTGATTTGAATGAATTTGAAGTGGCTGCTTTTGGTTATGAAGCTAATTTTATTCGGTCTTTTGTGCCTTCTAATGACTACCAGAGAGTGTTTTCCAATGGATTTAATGCCAATGCCAATTTGAATCCAGCTAAAATCTGGAAATCAAAGGAAGGCATACGAAAAGCACTGACTAAGTTCAATTATCAGTTCAGCTACAGCGCAGACCGAAAGACACTTTCTCAAACGGCTGCGGAGCGGTATAATCCATTTTACGGAGCACTGAATGAAGATGACCTCCAAGCGCTGAATGCACAGGTTAGAAACACGCTATTCTTCAATCGGCTTAACCCAAAGTTCGGAGCAGATTTTACGCTCCAGTCCAATGCCAATCAGATTTTACTGACCAATGGACTAGAGAACAGAACCACGGATATTACCAGATTAAATCTCAGGTGGAATTACTCAGAGCAGTGGATTCTGAATACAGCACTCACGAATGAGGTGAAGACCTCTTCGGCTACTAACGTTTCTGGGCGAGA
>CAZTVP010000041.1:320-8908 GCA_964616995.1 uncultured Comamonadaceae bacterium | reverse complement strand
ATTTCAACATAGATATCCAACAGGTTGATGGAGAGCTGAGCTATCAGCCTAATTCTAACCTCAGAACATCACTCGTAACGGAGTACGCGGCTAAGGTAAATGCACTCGAAGGGCCAGATGAAACTGCGGATTTATTCACTCTTGGCGCTAATTTTAGACTCGCCAATCCTGGAAAGGGCGTCTTGGAAGCCAATTTAAATGCTATTCAGATTACGTATGACGGCTTGCTAAACTCGGCTGCTGCGTTTGAGATGTTGGAGGGCTTGAATCCTGGCAGAAACTACACTTGGGGCGCCACGCTTCAGCAGAATCTGAATAAGACCATACAGCTCAGCTTGCTGTATAACGGCAGAAAGAGTGAAGAAAATCCGTTCATCCACTCTGGTTCTGTTCAGGTGAGAGCACTGTTCTAGTGGTTTTCTCAGCGGTGCAATACACAATCACCCCATTACTAAACTCAGTTCACGTAACTTTGACCTATTGCGAATGAACAGTTCACCTCTGCATACAGTCATTATTCCTGGGTCAGACCTATTGCACCGCTATATCTACAGTTTTAATGTTCTCAATTTCTTTAGCGAAGAAGAAAAAAAGTACACGGCATTTCCACAACGAGGTGTGGCCGTTGGCTTTTTTAAAGAAGCCGATATAAAAGTAGAAGGGAATAAAATTCAGATTAGGAAGAACCCAAAAGCTACTCCTAAAGCTGTGCTGTTGAATAAATACCTCTGTTCGCTGCAGATAACATATCATGATTTCGTAGAGAAAATTTCGGTTCATTTTAAGGAATCCGCAGTCCACGCTTTCTTCCCAAATTATTTCGAAGGGTTCAGTAACGAGCAAGCTTTAGTTGTAGAGTTGGAGGAGATAGGACTATGCGGAAAGGAGCTCTTTGAGGGAGATATTCAAAAGAATCAAGCTTACTTGGAGGACAAGCTTCTAGAGAAAATGAGTCCTGTGGATTATTCAGCTTTACTAAACACACTTAAGACGCTTAACCAAAATCCTGGTGCTACGAATGGAGACTTGGCATCCTCCATAAACGTATCGGAGAAAACGCTGAACAGGCACTTTAAGAAAGTTATAGGATGTGGTTTGAAAGATTACAAACGTCTAATGCGTTTCAGAACGGTAATAGAAAACTTCCAGGAAGGAGAACAGAAAAAGATGGAGCATCTGTGCTATGACGGAGGATTTTATGACCCATCTCATTTTAACAGGAGCATAGCGGCTGTAACTGGCTATACCCCTAAGAAGTTTTTCTCAGATGTAAAGAAAATGGGCTTAGAAAATCACATCTACATTTTCCAGTAGGTGTCCATTTTGTACAATTTTTAGAATAACGACTGAACTACTTTCGTAGTCCATTAAAGGGAAAAATGGTATTACGTTAATGATAAAACTAACTTACTTGATATGAAGCTCGCACAAGAGCACACATCATATTTCCTAGTTTGTTATAAGAAATTAGCCGTACAGGCTGACTAAAACACCGTTTCACAGTTTTGGAATCGGCACTAAAATGTGAAGCTAATTACTGACTAACACAATAATCAGTTTTTGTCTAAAGACTCAGCGTGCGCTGGGTCTTTTTTAATGGTAGTAGTTAAACCCGAAATAGATATGTTAACTCATGATTCGGGTTGAAGTGGATTAGAATATGCGCATAAGCCATATAAAGAGCGCAAGGATGAGTGACAGCCAATCTTACAAGTCAATCAAGCCAGCTTCACTGAGCAGTTGGCACAATTAGTCTATCAAGGTTTCAATTGTACCATTTTTGAACTGGCTTACTTTCTACCAAGAGCGCGAAGGCAGTGCGACTGCCAAACCTATATACCAGTCAACCTTTCAACTTTAGTGTTGACTGAAACAAATCAATAAAATTTTCCCAGTTGATTAAAAGTTCTTATCGTTGAGAGAGGAAGACCTACTTGTCATTAAAAATCCAGCAGTGATTAATAAGAGCGGCCGTGTAATTTAAATTTAGAGAAGTCATAACGTGTTGTTTTTAAGGGGTTATGTCCTCTAATTTACTGGAGAAGCTTCCTGAGCGTTAGCAGAATTTAACAGGTGGCAGTTCTGAAAAAATAAACGGTAGCATTTTAGCCGTAAACGGAAAAGAGCAGATTCTTCCTATAAGACGCCAGCTCATTATAATTGATAATCAGCTATTTATAAAGACTTTTTATCCAATTGGTCATTAATTCTAATACTTCAGTGGTGTAAGTGCCTTCTATTTTATCATACTCATCTGGTAGACCAGTTTCACAGGGTTGGAATAGATGGTTTACTCCTTCTATTTCATGGATTTCGTAATCCGTGTTTCCTGCTTTTATTAGGGCAGCTTCTATGGCCGCTAGGTTCTCCTTAGGAGGAACCTGTAAGTCTAAAGAACCATTTAAGACTAAGGTTGGACAAGTCACTTTTTCCAGACTGGTGCTAGGGTCGTACTTTATAAAGTCCATGAGCCATGGTATGACTAATCCTTCTGATAAAGCATCTATCTGTGCTTCAGGCAGTGCCGCTCCGAATTTCTCTTGGAAATATGCCCTTATCTGACTGCTTATTTCTTCCTTAGGTGTTTCAGGAGAACTACTAGTGATTATCTCATATACACCGCTAAAGTTTTGGCGGCCTATTTCTACGGCCATTTCTGGTATTCCCATTTTGCGTTCTACGGTGGCTTTCTGGAGCAGCATGAGTTCATCCCCCGGAATTCCGCTTCCAGCCAGAAGAATGATATAAGCTACTTCTTTATTTTCAGCAGCTATCATAGGCGCTATAACTCCTCCTAAGCTGTGGCCTATAAGCCCAAGTTGCTTTTGATTTACATCTGTTCTAGTTTGTAAATAGGTGAAAGCTCCGAGCGCATCATTTTTAAAGTCTTCTAGTGAAGCTGCATTGTGTTCTCCTCCTGACTCTCCAGCGCCTCTGTCATCCACTCGTAGAACGGCTATTCCTTGAGAGCTCAGGTGGGTGGCTAGTTCAAGAAACGGCTTTTGACCCAGTAGTTCAGAATCTCTATCCTGCGGCCCGCTTCCGCTGATGAGAACCGCACAACTAGGTTTGCTAGTGTTAGTAGGAATGGTTAAAGTGCCATGCAGTTCAGTGCCATCTAAGGCACTCTGGAACATTACATTTTCAGAAGTAAAGTTCGTTTGATTTAAAGAAGCATCATCTTGTCCTATGAGCCAAAGGCTAGAAAAGAGGAATACGGTTAGTGGAAGTAAGTATTTCATATTGCACCGCGTAAGGTAGTAAAATGTGCGGTTTTACTTGCTCCATGTGATTTGCACCGCAGAGATATGTTCATTTTCTAAGCGTGAATCTGCTATCCTGAAACCTAAGTTTAAATAGAAATCTAAAGGAGAGATGTAGGTAGAACCGTCTATTTTAAGAGATGTGTTATGGTCTATGACCCAGGCATGCATGGCTGAATGTCTGGTTTGGGCTTGTTGAACAAGGGTTTTACCTAGTCCTTTTCGCTGATGCTGAGGATGAATCAGCAGCGCGAACCATAAATCATCATTCCTATGGAACTCGAAATACCATGCTTTTAAAAAGCCATCTTCATCATGAACTAAATAATGAGAGCAAGACTCTAGTCCCCCCAAGTATTTCTCAAGTTCTAAGACTGAAGAATAGGCTATGTTCCTTGGATAAACCAAGTTCCACAGCTCCATCATTTGCTTCAGTAAAGCCTGAGAAAGTGATGAGTTAGACTTCATTTCAGCTAACTTAAGGGAAAGCCAAGGAAAAAAACCTTCTCTTTTGGCATAAAAAAGGTTTGATCAGAGTCATTGTCTATTGCCTATTAGATTGAAGTTTCCAGGTCCTGACTACTGAATGAACATTAACCCCTCTTCAGTGTTAATTACCAAAGTTCCGTTTTTAGAAACCACTGAAATTCTATCTCCTAAAATGAATCCTTTTGGGCGGATAGTATTTGAAATTTCACCAGTTGTCACATTCACCTTAGAAATTTGACCTATGGTCATAGTTTCTTCTTGTCGGTATGTAGTAGTTCTGGTAAACGTTTTAAACTCTTCAGTGAAACTGTAAACTCCTTTTTCATATCCTATAACCTCTGAGCGTTCTACCCAATAGAATCCGTCCTTAGTTGGAACTAAAACCGATGGTATTTTTTCTCCAAGTTGCTCTTCTTTTGGTGGAGTTAAACTCTCCATCATATAACAACTTACCAATTGACCTTCCTTGGAAATATGAATGACCACTTGAGCTCTCCCAGTGCTGTTTATCTTGTCTTGCGTGACAAATCCAACTACAAGATAACTGCCATCGCCCATAGATTGAATAGATTCTAATCTGAGGTATTTCAGTTTCTGAACCTTTATTTTATGTTTCGCAGGTAGTTGTAGTTTTGAGATTAGGTCTTCATTTGAATAATTCCAGCTATTTTTTACTTCATCATTTTCAATTAGGGTAAACCCTATTCCAACTTCTTTGCCCCCTAAAGTTTCATAAGAACTTGTAGCCACGGCTATCTGGTCAGCTGAAATTCTTTTTACTACTGGCGCTATTTGAAGATTGCTAGTGCCTCCAGATTTTTTAACGGCCAAGTCTGAAAGTGACACTTTATTACCTAAAGGGTCTACAATCAAGCATTTGTACTGGTCTTTTCCAGCTATTATTATGACAGTGTTTCCATTTTCCAACCTCTCAAAAGAATTTTGGCCAGGAAGAATCTTCATGCCTAAATCTATTTTGGTTTTGTTTATCCATTCTTTTTTAGAAAGATTATAAACCCCGCTTAAAAATTCATTTTGCCCTTCAGTAGCCATAAGCCCACCTATGTAACAGTTTTGACTGGCGTCTAAATACTGTCTATACCCAAACCCTGTAAATAGTTTTCCAAGATTTCCAGGAGCGGCTAATAAATGGTAGTTTCTGTCTAGTACTTCGCCTTCAACAGGAAAAGACACAAAACTCCAAAACCGTTCATCCAGTTCTATTTTATTTGAGGGTTCAAACTTAAAACCTACCCAAACGCCTGAAGAGTGAAACCTATCTACAAATTCACCAAATACTAGTTTTGGCTCACCAGCTAAACCAGGGTTTTTAATGTAGGCTGTTTTAAAACCGGCAAGTTCTTTTTTAGCTTGTTCTTCACTGAAATTGGCTGGGTTTAAGTCATATTCGGCTAAGACTTCATCTGTGAGTGGTTTTACTTCTGTATTTAAAACCTCACCTTTCTCGTTTATCGAATGAATTTGAAGCATCAAATCATCTGATTTTTTAGGAGTAAAAAGAAGAATTTTATTAAGCTCCGTGCGCGATTCATTCCAATAGAAGCCAGCATCTAGATAACCCGAAGATTTGATGGCCTTTTTTAGCTCCTTTGTGTTCTTTAAAGTGAGTGTGTTTTGCCCAATTTTTTGACTAAACCCGCTAAGAGAAAGAAGAACGAATAGGATGAATATTACTTGCTTTTTCATGACATACATTTTGTAAATATTTATGCCACAAAACTCCCAGTATTCCAGTCTTTTTTCAATCAGGAAATACACTTGAATCACATAGGGTAAACCCTGAGTGGATTACCTACTAAACCCTATTTCCGTAGAGCATGGTTGATTAGAAATTTGTGCCATCAATCAAAAACAAAAACAAGATGAAACAGATTTTACTTTTATTAATAGTATTTATTTCAAGCACAGTTTTCGGTCAAGACCAATGGAGTTTTATAGGTTCGTTTGATAATATTTATGCCTTCTATGATGCAGATAATTTTATCTATCTAGAAGATAATTTCAATGTTCAAATAACCAGTGATGGTGGAGTTTCCTCCGAAACTTCAAACTATGAACCATGGCTTTCCCCTTTTTTAAAAGGACATTACGTAAACCAAGATGTCATTATGATGGTGCAGCAGGACGGCCCTGGAGTGATTAATTTGTTGAAAAGCACAAACGGAGGTATGGATTTTACCGAAATGGGAACTATTCTTCCAGAAGAATATTCATTTAACAGTTTGATGCACATTCACTTCTATACCGAAAATACGGGTATAATTCATACTAGAACAGTATTTGAAGGAGACGTTACTGATATCATTTTAAAAACAGAGGATGGTGGAAATAGCTGGAGCTTAGCAACTGACCCTTCTTTTACGGACAGCACTGTAGAAATGGACTTTTTCGGAGCTGCAGGAATGAGACTTTACAGAGATTCAGATGTTCAAGAGTCCACAGATTTAGGAGAAAACTGGACAGAATTAGGCAGTCATCCTTTAATTGTAAATGGACAGTTTGCCTCTCAGGGGGGTAAGATTTGGGGTGTTGGAAACGGTGGTGCTGACAATCCTTGTAATACTTTAAGTATAGACGGAGGAGTGACATACACCGAGTGGAATATTCCAGATTTTGCCAGCGGTGGATTTGATGGATGTGGAGAGAGAATAGCTTCTATGGAACCCAATAATTTGGTGGTTACAGGCCATGAAAATGGACAGTCAAACGAAGTAACACTTTACAGCACAGATGGAGGTGAAACCTTCTCTACCATTACATTTCCTGACGATGAAGACCATAGTTTGGAACAAGTTTATGTTACGGATAATGGTTCTACATACATATTTCAAACTTGGAACTGGTTCTATTCATTCACACCTGGCCAGAGTCCTAATTCTATGACCGAAACTGAAACCGTTCAAAAGGTTCAAGCTTTCCCTAACCCTAGCACTAATAGAGTATTTCAGTTTACAGAGAAACTAGATGGAATCACTGTTCATAACCAAGCTGGACAATTGGTGTTTGATAGCCACGAACAGATAGAAGAATTAGATTTAACTGGACTAGAGAGAGGAATATACTTTGCTTCTTCTAAGAATCAGCACTTTAAGTTAATAGTAGAGTAAATGAACGACTTTAAAAGTCATAAAATAAATTGTGTATTGGGGCAGTCAAAGTTTAACTTTGGCTGTCTCATGAAACATTATTTGCTTGTATTCTTTCTCTTAGCGGTGCAATATTCTGGTACTGCTCAAATTCCAGATTCACTTTTTACTCAGGCTAGAGATACTTCTAAACCACTACAAGAAAGGGTGGTTTTATATGATGAATTAGGTTGGCAGTTCTCAGCCTTTGATACGGAAAAATCAATCTTATATGCAGATACTGCGGTGCAATTAGCCAGAAAATCTGGAGACTCATCTCTTGTTACATTGGCTTTGAATGGAAAGAGCATCCCTTTTTTTAGATCAGGAAAATATAAACAGGCAGAGCAAATCCTTCTTTCAGCTTTGAACGCAGATTCTACAGACAAACATATGTCTGCCCGTATTATCAGTAAGCTTGGTAATGTGTATCAAGAGCTAGGAAAAAGAGACCTAGCTCTAAAATCGTTTATCAGATGCCATGAACTTCTTCTCTTGACAGGTGATTCTACTAATGCCTATGTAACGGCAGCTAACATTGGTGATTTATATGGAGAGTTAGGGAATTATGAACAAGCAAAATTCTACATTCAAAAAGCACTGGATTTTCACGAGAAGCATGGTAATAAATTTTTCCTAGGTACTACCTATAGCCAATTGGTAGATGTGCTTCAAGCAGAAGAAAAATATCAACAAGCATTTAAATTCGCTAAAAAGTCAACGGCTTATTTTAAAGAAATTAACTCCCTTTCAGAAATTAGTTCTGCCCTAATGGTAGAAGGAGGTGTGCTGCGCAAAATGAAACGAGATGAAGAAGGAGTAGCTAAATACAGAGAAGCCCTAGCGGTAGCTGAAGAAGTAGGAGATGATGCCAATATCATGTTCGCTTCCATGAATATAGGTAACTATTACTACGAGAGCGCTAGGTACGCAGAAGCTAAGCCTTTGTATCTCAGAGGAGCAGCCATAGGGGAAGAACAAGGAATCAGAGAAAAATTGATAGCCACCTTTAAGGGGCTCTCAGATATTTATCTGTTAGAGGGAGATATAGAAAAGTCTAAAGAGTATCGAGAAAAATATGAAGATGCGCTAAAAGCCAAATACGATGTGGAAGAAGCCCAACGCAGCGCTGAAATCACTGCTAAATTTGAAGACGCACAGCAGAAAGCACTGATAGCTGAACAAGAATTAGCATTGCAACGCGGAGAAACCAAACTAGCAGAACAGCGAGCTCAAAATGTCATACTCATTGGAGGTTTAGTTCTATTGGCTTTAGGAGGATTATTCTGGTTCTTTTGGAATAAAAACAGGCAGGAATTGGCCATGAATAAAGCTGTTTTTGCAGAGCGAGAAAAAGGATTTGTTCAAGTAGTAGAAGCCACAGAAGCTGAAAGAGACAGAATCAGTAAAGACCTGCATGATGGAATAGGGCAGCAACTCACAGCGCTTAAATTCTCTTTAAATGCATTGGGTAAAAAAGTAGGAGATGAGCATCAGGGAGAGATAGATTCTGTGCTGGATTCCTTCACTAAATCTGCAGAAGATGTGCGCCTGCTTTCTCACCAGATGATGCCTAGGATGCTCATGGATTTCGGTCTGCCTGAGGCAGTAGATGACTTGCTAAAAAACAGCTTCTTACATGTGAAAACGGGTTATGAATTTAACCATAGAGGAATGACAGAACGCTTGG
>CAZTVP010000041.1:0-310 GCA_964616995.1 uncultured Comamonadaceae bacterium | reverse complement strand
ATAAGAACGTAGAAATAGCAGTGTACAGAGTCATTCAAGAATTGATAAACAACGCCTTAAAACACGCTGATGCTGAACTGTTTAGTGTGCAGCTCATTCGCTCCGAGAAGAAGTTAGCAGGATTTATTTCAGACGATGGAAAAGGCTTTAATGCTGCTCACTTAGGAGATGGTCATGGGCTTAAAAACATGAAAAATAGACTAGCGCTTATAAACGGCTCTATTGACATAGATTCCGCAGCTGGAAAAGGCACTTCAGTTTCACTTTCAATACCACTATCATAACATGGAAACCAATATTTTAATAGTAG
>CAZTVP010000040.1:9038-10842 GCA_964616995.1 uncultured Comamonadaceae bacterium | reverse complement strand
AGGTCAACCTACTATGAGTACGTCTTTTGAAATGTATGTGATAGATAATGACTGTGAAGAGCCAGTAGGAGACACTATAGAAGTTAATCTAACACTGACAGCAGGAGCCGAGATTACCTTACTTAGCTCAGATTCTACGATTTGTGAAGGTGAAATATTTCCCTTTGATATAGCTGTACAAGGGACACCTGATTTCATATTCGAGTATAGCACTGAGGTGGTTGGATCTGGAGTTATAGACACCACACTTATTGATCCACTTGTTATCACACCTATTCCACTTGAACCTACTGAAAACACTACCTACTGTATAGTAAGCTTGCAGGATGACGAATCGTGTTTTGCACCGCTGGATCCCTTGAACCAATGTGTAACGGTTCAAGTAAATCCTGAATTAACTACTACAGGTTTAGGTAACGATACCACTTTGTGTACAGGTGCTAATTTACCTATAGATTTAGGGCTTACTGGAACCTTCCCTATGGAAGTTTATTTTACCACTACAGAAACCGAGAGTGGTGAAGTAGTCCCTGAAAATTCTATAACACTTGACCAAGGTGACCTCTGGACTATAATGCCTAGTGTGTCCACTACTTTTACGATAGATTCTATAGTAGATGGTTCTGTTATGAACCCATGTGTATTAGTAAACCCTGATGAAATTCTGATAGAGGTGAATGAATTCACCGGTATAAGTATTTCCACTGATTCTATAGCTTGTCTAAATGACCTTACTCCAGTAAATTTCAGTTTCTCTCATTTTGTGGGAGATGATTTTAACATTACATATACTTCTCAAGTTGGTGGTGGTGCTGTGATAAACAATACTATAAATGCACTGAACATTTCAGAGCTAACACCTGATAGCCTGTACACTATTCCATTTGGAGGAGTAACAGACGATACTACCTTTGAAATTACTGGAATAGAGGATTCAGGTAATATCTGTGTTAACATCCAAAATGCCACAGCCACAGTTCTGTTAGCAGAACCTGTTGATCTTACTTTCGGTAATGACGGAACTATATGCTGGGGAGATTCTCTTCTTACAGAAATTACTGTAACAGGAGATGGACCATGGACTATAGAAGTGAATACACCTGATGCCGTAACAGATGAAGAAATCGAATTTAACGCTAGTCCATTTTCATACGCTGCTGATTCAGCTGGGCTATATACTATTACTTCAGTAATTGACAGATATGACTGTCCCGGGAATGTAGTAGGAGATGTAGAACTTACTGTACTAGATTTACCGCTTGGGAATATAAATGGCTCTTCTAATTTATGCAGCGGTACTTCTGTAGACATTCCTTTTACTCTTGAAAGTGCAGCCCCACTTACCTTCGAGATAGAAGACCCAAATGCCCTCGTAACTAATACTCAATCAGGGTTAATTCTAGGTGACAGCGTTTTAACTGCTTCTCTAGCTGGCATGTACACCTTACTGAGCATCACAGATGCTAATGGCTGTGTAAATGATACTATTACTTCTAGTCATGAGGTTATAGAGGTAGATAATCCACAAGTGAACTTATCTGGCCCAAATTTCATTTGTGAGAATGATTCTTCTGAAGTATTTATAGAAATCAACAATGGAACTGGGCCGTATACTTATAGCCTACAGGAAATTAACACGCTATTTACCGTAGATTTTGTGGACAGTCCAAACCTTGACTCATTATTCCTTCTTAATGCTGGAGAGTACACTATAGTTAACTTAACTGACTCAAATAATTGTACAGCTAATCTTACTAACAACCTCATCTTAAATGACCAAGCTCTTCCAGTAGCCGAAGCAGGT
>CAZTVP010000040.1:0-9028 GCA_964616995.1 uncultured Comamonadaceae bacterium | reverse complement strand
ATTGGTTTAAATGATGATCCCGGAATTACCTACACGTGGAGTTCGAATGATCCCAATATGTTAGACACCTTAGAGACTGCCTTTACTACTTTTAATGTCATTAATACTGGTATGGTAGATGAAATACTGGAAGTTTACCTAGAAACATTTGATGGTCAATGTTCTAACTTTGACACTTTAGAGGTTAGTATTTCTGCCCAACCATTTTCTGATGCTGGGGCAGACATCAATATCTGCTATAATGAACCTGTGGTTCTAAATGGGGTTGGTGACGGCACACTAAGCTGGCTGAATAACGGAAACTTGGATGATTACAACATAGCCACCCCAAATGTGCTTAACACACAAGAAACCGACACCTTTATTTTACAAATTGAAGACTTAATGAACCCTGGGTGCTTTGGGTTAGACTCTGTCATAGTCAATGTGAATCCTGAGATTTTGATCAACCTTGATTTTACTCCTGAAATCTGCAATGGGACATGTGATGGAGAAATTATTAGTACCATCTCAGGTGGAACACCTGATTATATAGAAACTTGGACAGATTCAAATGGAGTGACCTTAGATAACATGAACCTCACAGGACTATGTGAGGATTTTTATACTGTTTCTATAACTGATATGGCTCTATGCACAAATGATAGTACGATACAAATTGTAGAATTAGATGAATATTTCCTCGATGATGTAGTCATAACTAACCCTGTGTGTTTTGGTGATGAAACAGGAATCATAGAGATACAAGCTTTAAATTTAGACACTGCCATAGTTAATTCTGCGGTGCAAATCGGAAATCCAACTTTCAATTTACTTGAGGCTGGTACATATAATGTTTCTGCCATTAATACCGCGGGGTGTTTAGCAGATAGCATAGTAACACTCACTTCTAATCCTGAACTATTCTTGAATTCAAACTTTCAAGATCTTGACATATGTGCTGGAGAGACTGTAGACTTCGAGGTGGTAGCCTCAGGTGGAATAGCAGATTACAACTATTTCTGGATCTCCATGGAAAATGAGTTCAATACGAATGATCCTACAGTATCTTTTATACCTTCAGCAGATGTTTCTGTTCAAGTTTATGCTACAGATGATCAAAACCAATGTTTTTCAGACACAATAATAATGAACGCTACATTTCCCCCTGCTATTATGGTGGAGGTTAATGATGACGGTGTCATATGTCAAGGAGAACAATTTACTCTGGAAGCAGACCCTTCTGGAGGAACAGGAATACTATCCTGCTCATGGAATATTCCTGAAACTGGTATTATAGAAAATTGTGTGACTGAAGTAATGCCAAACACAAGCACAACTTATGAAGTCACTGTTACCGATGGATGTTCCATACCTGCTACTGCATCTGTGAATTTAACTGTTAACACTACACCTAATCCTACGTTTTCAGTTGATATTACCGAGGGGTGCTACCCAGTAACGGTTAATTTCACTAACACTACAGATCCTGGATTACTCGGAGATTGTTCTTGGGATTTCGGAGATGGAGGAGAACCACTAAATGTATGCACGGATGTAAGCTACACGTACAATTCTCCTGGAAACTACCAACCAGTTTTAACTGTTAACAGTTCTAACAACTGCACGGGGTCTTCTGCTCAAACCACCTCAGTACTAGCATATGATTTCCCTACAACGAATTTTGACTGGACACCTGACCCAGTTAATATTCTTGAACCTAATGTTCAATTTATTAATTTAACCACAGGAGCCACCAGTTTTGAGTGGCAAGCCGATAGTACTTTTAGTTCCACAGCTGCTAATCCAACATTTGATTTTGAACCGAATAGCTTAGATTCCTATGAAATTTGCTTAAGGTCTGAAAATCAATTTGGATGTGCAGATACCCTTTGTCAGTTCCTAATGGTAGAAGGAAGAGTTCTAGTAAATGTGCCTAATACATTTACCCCTGACGGAGATGATCTTAATGAAGTGTTTATCCCTTATGCGGTGGGTATAGCTGATGAAAATTACCTATTCCAAATCTGGTCTCGAGAGGGCAATCTTGTTTTTCAAACAAACCAAAGAGGTGAACCATGGGATGGTTCTGTGAAGAACGGAGATTACTATGCTGGAAATAATGTATACACTTGGGTTCTAGAGGTACAGGATATTATGACAGCAGACATTATACGATATACCGGACATGTAACTATTCTACGTTAATCCAGAGAATTCAATTTTAGGAATCTACTCTGTCTCCAGTCATCTTCCTCGTTTAACCTTAGATGAATGAAATAGATCCCTGAATTCCAATCGTTAGTTTTTAATCGGATAGTATTGAAAGGCTGTTCATTATTGATAATAGTTCTATCGAATACTTTCTCACCTGTATCACTAAAGATTTTAATTTCTATCTGATCCCAGTCTAACCGTTCCAAGTATTCATCTGACTGAACCCAACCCTCATACATTAGATTTAAGCAAATATCAGACTCTGTAGGATTAGGGTATGTCCAAAGCTGAAGATCTCTCACATCTGAGTCATCGTCAAAATGGAAAACGTACAGTCCTGTTTGTCTATCCGAAATTAAGATTCTACCAGAAGGAAGAACATGAACACCCCAAGCACCTCTACCCTGCACATCTTCTAGTGGATACGTATCGAAATAGCCGCATACTACTGGATTAGCAACATCTGATACATCAAAAATCTGAAGCCCGTCAAAATAGTGTGAAACATAAATCTTATCTCCAATCCATTCTAGGTTATGAGGCATGGTGCTAGGGTTTCTTCCACTGTTAAATAAAGATACCACCTGTAGATCCGAAGGATCGGTTACGTCTATTATTTTCATTTTCATCCATGGAGTCTCATCCGCAAACGCGTAATACCTTCCATCAGGAGAGAGCCAACCTGAGTGATTATATCCTTCATCTGGATAACCATCAATGGAAGATATAATCTGAGGACTACTAGGATCTGAAAAGTCATAAATAAACAACCCCTGGTTTCCACAGCTTAAGTAGGCTATATCCTCTTTAGCATAAACATCGTGAACATAACCTACTTCCATAAATGTGTTTATAAGCTCAGGCGTTTCTGGAGTATTAGCTAAATCAAATACCTTCATAGCACTTCCTGAAGGTCCTGATATGTATAGCTTTTCTCCCCATGGATCTACGGTTACATTGTGTGCAGTTGTTATGTGAGTGGTATCATCTAGAACTACGTTAATACCTGAAGGTAGATTAGAAACATCTATAACCTGAAGAGAACTAGAACCTTGGTCACAAACCGCATAGAGGTAACCTTCATAGAAAGCAAAATCTCTATGCACCACTGCACCCTGAAATTTCCCGGGGACATAACCTACATCTGTCAAGTGTCCTGTTTCAGAAATGGAGAACAGGTGTGTTCCTAATGTAGAACCTATGCAAGCATATTCTGTGGAATCTATGGTGAATCCCCAAACATCATTGTATTTAGCAGCACCATTAAAGGGAACATCATATCCATCCCAGTTGTCTAGAACAGTAGTATTAGAATTGATTTGACATAAACATTGCACCGCAGAGAAAAAAACTACCGTTAGGATACTAAACTTATACTTCATTTTAGGGAGTGATCGCATTCAAATGTAATAGTTATGGATTATCAATTCATTAATTTTACCGAAAAGACTGTTATGACGAGAGGACTCTTCCGTGTTTTTATTTTTTCAATATTCTTCATTTCGCTTCTGAACGAAGCTAATACTCAAGATTTACCCAAGTGTAGAACTTATGATGCTATAGACATTCTTTTAATGAAATACCCTCATTTAAGGCCTGAGGTAGAACACGCGGAAACAGAATTAGAAGAGTTCACACAAGACTACGTAGCGGCTCGTTCAGGCGGTGGAGGTGATCAAGAAATTTATTTGATCCCTGTGGTTTTCCATATCATACATGATGGGGGAATCGAAAATATTTCCGATGAGCAGGTGCATGATGCCATGCGGATTTTAAATAGAGATTTCGCATTAGAGAATGAAGATGTAGAGGATGTAGTAGAAGAATTTTCTGATTTACCTGCTGATATTGGGGTTAAATTTAGATTGGCACAGAGAGATCCATTTGGTAACTGTACGAATGGAATAATCAGAGTGGAAAGTCCACTAACCGATGAAGGAGGTTCTGAAATGAAAAGTCTAAGCATATGGCCAAGAGACGAATACTTAAACGTATGGGTCTGTAGAGATGCTGGAGGTGCTGCAGGGTACACTTTCGTGCCGAGTAGTGTGAATGGTAATTTTGGTCTTTCAAATGATGGAATAGTTCTCCTGCATAACTACACTGGATCCATAGGAACTAGTAATGAAAATAGATCTAGAACCTTAACTCATGAAGTAGGCCACTGGATTAACTTAAGGCATTTATGGGGGCCAACTAACGAGCCAGGATTAGCTTCTAACTGTGATGTAGATGATGGAGTAAATGACACACCTTTTTCTGTAGGTTGGACCTCCTGTGTTCTGGCAGGAGAGTCATGTGGAAGTTTGGATAATGTGCAGAACTACATGGAATACTCTTATTGTTCTAATATGTTTACCGAAGGCCAACGTCTGAGAATGCGTGCAGCACTCAACTCTGGAACAGCTGATAGAAATGAGCTGTGGCAGCAGAGTAATCTAGAGGCTACTGGGGTTCTAGAAGATCCCATTTTATGCTTTGCAGACTTTAGATCTGATTTAACATCCACTTGTACGGGTACTGAAATCCAATTTGAAGATTTAAGCTATAATGAACCTTCTAACTGGGAGTGGAACTTTGGAGATGGAACTCAAATTAGCGGAGCAGATTTAGCAGAACCTGTCCATATATATGAAGAGCCAGGAGAATATACCGTTACTCTAACTGTGACTGATGGAGAGTCTGAAATATCGGTAACTAAAGAGCAGTTTATATCAGTACAGCCTTCAAATTTTCTGGGTGTTCCATTTGAAGAAAGTTTTGAAGAGCAGATAGATTTAATAACCGATGGAGATAAATGGACTACCGTGGGTGAAGATGCTACAGAGAACTGGAGACTTTATGATGGAGGTGGATTTACCGGAGATCAATGCGTACGAATCCGAAACAATAATAATGTCATAGATGATGAGGACGATTTAATTAGTTCTACTATGGACTTTACCGGTGCTACAGAGATCCTGATTAATTATAAATGGGCTTTTGTAACTAAAGAAGAGGAAACTGATGACCGATTAAGAGTTTACATTTCTAATGACTGTGGATTAACTTGGCAGCAGAGAAAGCTTCATAGAGGATTTACTGATTTACCTTCTGCGGAGGCCAGAAACAATCAATTCGCGCCTACCTCACAGGACGAATGGAATGAGAATACCATAGTAGTGGATAATGATGATTACTTCGGGCCTTCATTTATGGTACGTTTTAATTTCCAGAACTTCGGAGGAAATAATCTGTACTTAGATGACATAAACATAGGAACTTCTGAACAGCTTTCTACAGATGAAATCTCAGTGTTCAATGACCTAAGTTTATATCCAAACCCTAGTGATGGTAACTCCGTCCTATCTATCCAATCATGGAAAAACCTCGATTTAGTTTCTATCCAAGTAGTGGATACTCGAGGAAGAACAATTCAAACTGTACACGAGGGCAGATTAACTAAAGGGACTAACACCTTTAACTTAGGGGATGGAAAGTTGGAAACAGGACTGTACTTTATCCAAGTCTGGTCTAATGAAGAGACTGAAATAGTAAAATGGATAGTAAATCCTTAACACACAAAAAAAGCCGCTTTAGTTCAAGCGGCTTTTTAATTTAGTCTTAAGAGAAGTGTTATGAGTTTTCTTTAAATCCAACCATAATAGATACACATCCTTCATGTATCAGCTGGTTAGCCAAATCATTTTCTGGAACTCTTACCCTCACTATTAACTGCTGGGTAGTGGCCACTTTAAAATCAAAACTGGATTTATCTTCACTGTCATTATTAGCATAAATGAGTTCTTCATCTGTATCTAGTACTTCGAACTCTAAATCTCCCAGTACTGGGTGACCGCATACTAATAGTCTATATTCTTTTCCTGCGTAGAATGTCAATAGTAGTTCAGCTTCATCTCCAGGGATAAGTTGAGCACTATTAAAGTTGTCATTCTGAACATAACCATCTAACTGAGGAAGGCACTTCTTTTTAGTAAAGCTTCTACACTGCGCATTAGAAAGCAGCGGAGCTAATATTAGAATTGGTAATATGTATTTTATCAATTTCATTTTCTTTCTCTTTAGGATGGGTGATGTTCTAGTTTATGTATTTGTTTCTAATGTCCTTTATTTTACTCAAAACCTTCTGTAAGGTTACATCGTCCATAGAAACTTCTTTCTTTCCACCTATCACTACCATTCCTCCCGCGTCTTTATCCTTAGTGGTTTTTCCTTTTACTATCTCTACGTCATTATAAAGGGTTTGTACCTCTGCTAGATCAGCTTTAATATCAGTTAAAGACTCACTATCATAAGTATTCATTAGGTTCACTAGATTCTCCAGTGCGTACTTTTGTTCAGCTATACGCTCATGAAGTTCTTTATTTCCAGGAATGTAGTGACTACCCGCTAGGTGTAAACCTTCTATCCATCCACCTGCTATTACTAGCGCTGATGTTTCTTCTCTACTTTCATTTTCTTTCAAGTAGGCGTTTATAGTCCAGTATGTCTCTGTAATGATAGACATCAGAGAATCTTGATTTTCCTGATTATCCTTTAATCTATCGAATACTGATTTGTCTATAGCAGCACCTACATCTAGGGAGTTGGCTATACTTTGCACCGCATCTAAATAATTTAAAGACTGTCTGTCCTGCTCAAAGATGCTGGCATAGCTTAAGTCTGCACCATAAATTCCTAGGTTTAGCGCTTGCTGTCCGCTGGTAACGTATTTTTCTACGTTAGCTGGATCATTTAAAAACGATTTATCGAATGAAGAACCGGTCTTTTTAATAAGGTCAGCCATCTCTACTGGAGACGGAAGAGCGTGAAAAATCTTCTTAATATTCTCTTTTCTGTCTGACTCATACACTCCTTCTTTAGGAGTGAATGTTATCTCTTCTTTTTCTTCTGATTTTTTCTCAGCAGTACCTGAACCGGATGAACCAGAACAAGCAGAAAAGAGCACAGCCATGGAGAAAATAGTAAGAGGGTGGAAAATAAGTTTTCTCATTGGTTATTTATTAATATTATTTAATTCTTTGATTATTAGATATTTCGTATTTCTAATTTATTTCTTACTCCTCTTAATACGAAGGTTAGCATATAAAGTTTTAACTAAATATCTGTTAGTTGGCTGCGCAAATGTAAATGATGGCTAAAGCACAGTGCGTAAGCGAATGACGAAGACCAAGTAAGAAATTTCCTACTCAGTGACATGTACAAGTTTACCCGAAAATGGAATTTTCTACCGAAAAAGGCTAGTGAGCCTCAAGCCAATTTTCTCCTTGATCCACCTCTACAAGAAGCGGAACAGACATCTTATAGGCATTCTCCATTTCAGATTTAATGAGTGGTTTTATCACTGAAAGCTCATCTTTATGCGCATCAAAGACCAATTCATCATGCACCTGCATGATCATCTTGGATTTAAAGTTCTCCTCTCTGAAACGGTTATGGATATTAATCATAGCCAACTTAATAATATCTGCTGCTGAACCTTGAATAGGTGCGTTCACCGCATTACGCTCCGCAAAACCTCTTACCACAGCATTTCCAGAGTTGATGTCTTTCAGGTATCTTCTTCTGCCTAGGATGGTTTCCACGTAACCATTGGCTTTGGCAAATTCCACATTGGCGGACATATACTCTTTTAGTTTAGCATAGCGGCTAAAGTAATTGTCTATGATTTCTTTGGCCTCGCCACGTTTTATTCCTAGGTTCTGAGCTAAACCGAATGCTCCTTGTCCATAGATGATTCCGAAGTTAACAGCCTTTGCTTTGCTACGCATTTCTCTATCCACCTCATCCATACTCACGCCAAAAACCTTACTGGCAGTAGCCGCATGAATATCCGCTCCTGAAACGAAATCTTCTATCATAGCCTCCTCCTCACTTAACGCGGCTATAATGCGGAGCTCCACTTGAGAATAATCCGCAGCTAGTAGCACATGGTCTTTATCTCTAGGAATGAAGGCCTTTCTTATTTCTCTACCTTTTTCCGTTCTGATAGGTATGTTCTGTAGGTTTGGATTAGTAGAACTTAGCCTTCCCGTAGCAGCCACTGTTTGCATATAGCTGGTGTGCAGTCTTCCTGTTCTTTCGCTTACCATTTCTGGAAGCGGATCTACGTACGTAGATTTTAATTTGCGCAGCTGCCTGTAGTCTAAAATATCCGCTATGATAGGATGGTTTTCCTTATAACTAGCCAGCACGTCCTCACTGGTTTTATATTGACCAGAAGGTGTTTTCTTCGGCTTATCTGAGATTTTTAATACTTCGAAAAGCACCTGGCCGAGCTGCTTAGGCGAGTCTATATTGAACTCCGTGCCTGCATGGTCTAAAATGCTCTTTTCTAATCCAGTGAGCGTTTCTGCCAGCTCACTGCTATAGTTATGCAGGTGCGCCTTATCTATATTCACGCCCTCCATTTCCATATGACTCAGAATCTGAATCAGCGGAGATTCTACATCTGTATAAAGTTTTTGGATATGTGGTTTCTCCAGCTCTGCCGTAAATTTTTCTTTTAGCTGTAGCGTAATATCTGCATCCTCTGCCGCATAATCTACTATGGCTTCAGGCTCCAGGTCTTTCATACTTTTCTGGTTCTTCCCTTTCTTTCCTATGAGCTCCGTAATGGAAACCGGACGGTAATTCAGATACGTTTCCGCCAGTAAATCCATGTTATGCTTCATGTCTGGATTCATGAGGTAATGCACCAGCATGGTATCGAAAACCTTGTTCTTAATTTCTATTCCGTACTTATGAACAACCTTGAAATCGTACTTGAAATTTTGAGCTATAATCTCCTTTTTTTCGTCTTGGAAAACTGGTTTGAACAGCTCTAAGCGCT
>CAZTVP010000039.1:0-10844 GCA_964616995.1 uncultured Comamonadaceae bacterium | reverse complement strand
CAGCTATGTGGAGTCTCAAACCTATAAAATTCAGTACAGGGTTATGCTCAGTAGGTATAGAGGTAGAACGAAATGTCCTGAATGTCATGGAAGTAGATTAAGAAAAGATGCTAGCTACGTAAAAGTGAATAGTCAACCCATAACGCACTTGCTGAGCGCTACCATAGACGAATGCGCGGCTTTTTTTAATGATTTAAAGCTATCGGAAAGAGAAAACAAAATTGCACAGCGTATTCTAATTGAAGTGAGAAATAGACTAGAGTATCTTCAAAGGGTAGGCCTTGGATACCTCACGCTTGATAGAGCTTCTAATACCCTTTCTGGAGGTGAGAGCCAGCGCGTTAATTTGGCTACTAACCTAGGCAGCAGTCTAGTAGGTTCTATGTACATTTTAGATGAGCCTAGTATAGGACTGCATCCTAGAGACACAGAAAATCTAATAGCCGTCCTCAGAAAATTACAAGGTTTAGGAAATAGTGTGCTTGTAGTGGAGCATGATGAAGATATCATTAACACCTCTGATTACCTCATAGATATGGGCCCTGAGGCTGGTTCTTTAGGAGGAGAAGTGGTGTTTAGTGGAGAGCTAACTAAGATAAAGAAAGCCAAGAATAGCTTGACCAGCGATTATCTACAAGGGCATAAAAGAATAGAAGTTCCTAAGAAAAGAAGAAAATGGAAGGATAGTGTGACGGTAAATGGAGCTAGACAATACAACTTGAAGAATATCAGTGTAGAATTCCCACTGAGAGTGATGACCGCAGTTACAGGAGTTAGCGGTTCTGGAAAAAGCACATTAGTGAGTGATGTTTTATTTCCAGCGTTGAAAAAGAGCCTAGGAGAATATTCAGAGTTAAAACCAGTATTTGATGGTCTCTCGGGTGATGTTTCCACCATCAAGCAAGTAGAGTATGTAGATCAGAATCCAATAGGAAAGTCTAGTCGTTCAAATCCAGTGACTTATGTGAAAGCGTTTGATGACATTAGAGCATTATTTGCCGCTTCACCACTGGCTAAATCTAGAGGCTTGAAACCAAGTCATTTCAGTTTTAATGTAGCTGGAGGCAGATGTGATAACTGTGAGGGAGAAGGAGAAGTTACTATTTCCATGCAGTTCATGGCAGATGTAAAATTGAAGTGTGATGTCTGTAAAGGAAAAAGATACAAGGAGAACATTTTAGAGGTTAAGATTGAAGGGAAGAGCATATCAGATGTGCTTGACTTAACTATAGATGAGGCGGTGCAATACTTTTCTAACCTCAAACAGAATACCACCATCAAAAGAATGCTAAAGAAGCTTATTCCTTTGCAAGATGTAGGGTTGGGATACGTTACACTCGGACAGAGCAGTAGCACGCTAAGTGGAGGAGAAGCACAAAGGATTAAACTGGCTACATTCTTAGCCAAAACTTCTCCTCAGCATACACTTTTCATATTTGATGAGCCCACCACAGGACTTCATTTCCATGATATAAAGAAACTTCTGAAGAGTTTTGATTCATTAATAGCTCAAGGTCATAGCATTCTGCTCATAGAACACAACGTGGATGTAGTAAAATGCGCTGATTGGGTCATAGACATAGGCCCAGATGGTGGTAAAAACGGTGGTCAGGTAATAGCTAAAGGAACTCCAGAAGAAATAGCCAAAAATGCCAAATCTATCACTGGAAAATATTTGAAGGAAAAAGTAAGTTAACCTTAAAAAGAAATTATGAGATTACTCACAATACTCTGTCTTTGCTTGGTCGGTTGTGCTAGTAACAGTCAAGAAATCAAGTCTGAAAAAGATAAAATCACCCTCACGAATCCTATAGAAAAATCGGAAGAAGAGTGGAAAGCAGAACTCACTCCTGAAGAATACTATGTGCTCCGTGAAAAAGGAACCGAGCGCGCTTTTACAGGTGATTTAGTGGATAATAAAGCGGAAGGGACATATATCTGTGCAGGATGCGATACTCCGTTGTTTTCAAGTAAAACCAAGTTTAAATCAGGAACTGGATGGCCAAGCTTTTATGAACCTATTAATGATTCCTGTATTACAGAAATCCCTGATAATTCGTATGGTTGGAATAGAGTAGAGGTAGTCTGTAGTAGATGTGGAGGTCACCAAGGACACGTGTTTGAAGACGGTCCTCAGCCCACTGGTTTAAGGTATTGTATAAATTCGGTATCCTTGGATTTTGAAGAGAAAAAATAATTTTCGTCCTTTAGACTTTTAAACTTTTTAGGCTTAATAGAGAAACTCGTAAAACCTTATTTGATTTAGAGCCCAGTCTTTTTAAACGTTTTTAAATCCTTTTTCTGAATTTTTCTGAATGTCTTTTCATCCAGAGCTCCATTTGTATTTAATGGAACAGCTAATTCTCTCCAAATGATTCCATCATTGTCCTTTCCCTGCATGCTTACTTGTCCAGAAATTTCACCATCTGTGGTTAACTGCATGATTAAGATATACTTATTACCACCTCTACAGTAAGCTTGCTCTTGGTCAGGTGTTACAAACCATGCTCCGTTTTCTGTTCGTATATCACTACCTTTTTCTTCGAATTCAGTTAAATCTAAATTGAAATTACTCATGTAATTCTCATAGCTATTAGTTCTTCCTATAGAAACATAAGAGTCATATTTAACCGTTTGGTCTAGGCTGTCAAGCTTTGGGTTAATATTAGAAGACATAGATCCACCAAATTCATTTTGATAAAAAGAAGTAGATGTTTTTACCAGCATTTCCTCCACATCATCTCCAAAGACAAGATGAACATGATCACCTTCATTCTTAAACTTAGCATAGAACTGGTAAGTTTTTCCAGGAACTATTCCTTTATTATCTATCTCTACCACTACTATTTCTTGAAACTGGCAGTTCCCTGAAACTACTATTAAAGTTCCTATAAAAAGTGTAATTAAAAATTTCATAAGTTTATTTTTCAGCTGTGCAAAACAAGATTCTGGCCAAAATAAAATTTATCTGAGTCTACTTCTGCTAATTCTTCTTTTTCCTATTGAATTTTGTTCTCTAAATCTCGGGTCAGGTCGAGGTATATTATAACCAATATTTATCTCATGAGTATGGGGACTTAATGCTCGTGTAGATTCTATTATACCAATATCATAACTGTAACCAGCCATGAAATTAGCTACTTGAATTCCAAAAGCAGCAGCCATGGCATCTTGATGTCTATAGCTGATCCCTACCCAAAAATTTTCTTGATAAATTCCTTTCGCATGAACATCGAATTGTACAGGTGTAACACCTGTAAATCTTAAAAGAGCAGAAGGTTGAAAAGTGAGTTTATCATCTATTTCATAATCGTAAGAACCCATCACATTAAAGTGCCTTGAGTTTTGATTTTGAATAGTCTGAGAAATAGTTTGAACACCCAAGTCAGTTTGGATAAGTCTATTAATTGAGAATCCATAGTAGTACTGCTGCCCATAGACCATGAGCCCGAAGTTAGCGTCAAAATTCGTGTTGTTTTCTATTCCTGCCAATAAGCTAGCATCATCTTCATCCAATACATCTAGACTGGAATTATCAAATTGAAAGCGCGAAACCACTGCACTTAAGCCAAAACTGACTTGATCCTCATTGTTCAAGTCTATTTTATAAGAACCAGATACTTCTGCTCCCATTCTGCTAATAGCACCTCCTGAATCATCATTGAAGATAATGATTCCAGCACCTAAAGAGTTAGGAAGATTTGTATGTGCGCTAAAAGTGTAAGTAGTAGGTGCACCGCTAAAACCGGCCCATTGTTGTCTGTAACTAGCCATCACAGGTGAGTATGTTTTAGTTCCAGCCACAGCAGGGTTTACTAAATAAGGATTGAATACGTACTGTGTTCTTCTGAATAACTGCTGAGCATCAGCTTCACTAAGAACAGTTAAACAAAACAGAGTAGTAGCAAGGATTTTAATAAGTTTCATAAGAATAAAGTCAATGGTTAGTTAGTACTTAATAGTAACTGTTCCAGTTAGAGGAGGTGAACTTGGGTCATAGGTTATAACATAATAGTAATCTGCTACTGGCAGATTGTTACCGTTCAGTTTTCCATCCCATTCTATATAATCACCTACCGATTCATAAACTTGCTGACCCCATCTGTTGAATACTTCTACTCGGGCTTCAGGAAA
The DNA here is from genome assembly GCA_964616995.1 of uncultured Comamonadaceae bacterium. Classification (GTDB taxonomy): domain Bacteria; phylum Bacteroidota; class Bacteroidia; order Flavobacteriales_D; family Sanyastnellaceae; genus ASP10-05a. The sequence continues at coordinate 6,710 of CAZTVP010000039.1, read as the reverse complement.
ATACTCCAGTCCTCCTATTACCCAGGTATCATTAAAGAAATCGTTATTAGGTGTTAGAGCATTAGAAATGTAAAAACAACCTTCTGTAGGCTCTATGAAAACTTCTTCAGTAAAAGTACAGCCTTGAACATCAGTAATAGTTACGCTATAAAAATCTTCTACTAAACCTATGGCAGTTTCTGTGTTCTGGATAGATACTCCGTTTTGCCGCCAATCATAAGTGATTGGAGGAATTCCTCCGGTAACAGCTATGGTAGCAGTTCCATCTCCTTCATTCCAACATGAAACAGGCGTAGTAAATAAGGCGTATTCTATGTCTGAAATCACTTCAGCTTCCACCGTTATAGTATCTCTCAACTCACAGCCTAGTTCATCTACTATTACAAAAGGATACTCACCTTCACATAAATTATTGAGAATGATACCATCTAGTGGAAAGTCTTGACCAAAACTTATGATTGGGTCTCCTACACCCTGAGCCGTAATACTTATTTGACCATTGCACATGCCAGTACAGCCCACATTTTGAATTCCTGCATTGTAAGAAATAGGTGTGGGTTCTATTATTTCGAATTCTTGATTTAGAACACACAGGTTAGCATCCGTGATTTGTACGGAATTAATTCCTCCAGCTAATTCTAGATTAGTGGCATTTTCAGCCGTTGGTGTACTGCCGTTCCAGCCTACTAAATATCCTGGTGTTCCTCCTTCAATAGTAAGAGTGGCAGCTCCGGTAGATTCTCCTCCACATCCTGGACTAGTGGTGGAAATTTCTGTTATTTCAAGAGGAGCAGGTTCTGTAATTTCTACTGTTTCGGCTAAGTCAAAAGTACATCCTTGAGAATCATTTCCTGAAATGGTATAAACATTTGGAGCAAGTCCTTCAAAAATACCTGTAGTATTTGAAGGTGAATCCGTAACAGAAACATTAATATCACCTGACCCTCCTTCTACGTTAACGGTGATAGAACCATCATCTAATCCACTACAAGTTACGTTTGTACTGGTTATGGTAGCTGAAAAATCTTCTGGTTCAACCATGGAAACTAACGTATCCTTTGTACACCCTAAATCATCAGTAAGGGTTAGAGTGTAATCATTCTCACAAACGTTTAAGAAACTAGAAGATAAAACATCAAAACCAATGACTGGATTTATGGATGGTGTTAAAGTCCCTGTTCCTCCAGATGTATTTATAGCTATAATACCATCACATGAATTTGGGCATAATATGTCAGTCACATTGGCATCAAAAATTAACTCATTACCTTGAGCTATGGAAACTGTGTCAGAACCGAAGCAGTTATTCCCATCGCGAATTTCGATAGTGACATCTCCTACACAGAATTCTCCATTATTAATAGGAGAGCTATTCTGGATAAATGATTCTGTATAGTTCTCGTCTCCTCCATTTACATCAAAAGCTACACTTCCAGTACACAGTCCAAAGCAGTCTATGTGTTCTGGGACTATATTACTGATTACAATAGGATCAGGTTCTTCCAGAGTGAATTCAAGTTCTACAGGACAGCTATCACCGTCATCTACAGTAACAGAGTATGTTCCTGGTTCCAAGTTAGTCGGATTGAGGTCATTATTAACGGTAGATGTCCATGTGATAGTAGGGTTAGGTTGACCACCTGCTGGGGTCAGAAGGATTTCTCCATCATCAGCTCCGCCACAAGATATTTCAGTAACTTGAGAGTCCACAGTAAGTGCACCTACAGGGCCTATGTTTTCTGTGAATAAAACTTCACAACCATTCGAATCCAAGATACTGAACTGCACACCAGCCTCTACACTTAGAGAATCGAATCGTACTATATTAGGAGCTATAAATTCATAAGTTACCCCATAACTAGTGGTTCCTACATAAGGATCACCTACAGTGTAGGGTGTTCCACCAGTAACTTCAAATTCAACTACACCTAGACTATCGTTTACACAAGCAGAGTTAGTGATTAAGTTGAATGTAGCTTCCAAAGGAGCGTCTGGCTGTAAAATTTCTACTGTCTGTGTTACGCTACAGTTGTTTCCGTCATTATCTGTGGTTAAATTATCTGTAAATGTAATGGTTCTAACTCCTGCACATAAATCAGATAAGAATCCCATATTATCACTGGTGAAACCAGGTTCATCTGAAGTAATTGTGTAATCACCAGAACCTCCTGATATATCAAAAGTGGCTGTTCCGTCACAAGCGTCAAAACATAAAACTTCGGTAGAATCTTGAATAGACACAATGAGAGGGTCGTTGAAACAAGGGTTTAGAGGGGGCACTGTTGTTTGAACAGGGACATTTTCTAAATCAAAATCTCCATCAGGAAAAACTTCTAGACTGAAAGACCCATCAATAAGCTGACAGCCTTGTGGTAGGGTAAACTGACCTAAAAGAATGAGGTTGTCTTCGTTTGCGTATCCGTTTACACTCTCAGGAAGTGTCCCAAATGAACTTCCATTAAAACTATCATCGAATATTTGAAGATTTTGACAATTTTCGAAATCATCTACCCAGGGTGGTGATCCAAATTCAAAATACGATCCTTCACCAGCTGGTTCCAGGCCTAGGGTGAGCCAAGAGTCAAAATATGCTGTAGTGTCATTGTCAAGTATGAATTGAGAAAATTGGATAGCAGAGTACAATAAACCGAAATTTTGATTTTGGTAAGGGCAACAGTCAAAAGTAATCTGCATGGTACCTACCTGCTCTGAACCAAGCAATGCCCCTATAAAATCAGGAGTGTCAATATCTCCATAAGTCGTTTCTGCATACAATCTCCAGGTTATATATCCATCAAGGGCAAATAAATTCGGATTATTATCGGCATCCTCTAGTGTTGGGTAATTATGGATGACATAAGGCTCCCAGACAGCTGTCACTTGAGCGGAAATATTCTGCATTGCGCAGCAAATAAGTATAGTAGTAAGAGTGGTAAAAATCTTCCTCATCTTGTAAATCACTTTATTAAAAAGTAAAACCACTGAATAGGTTCTAAGGTTGCATTTCTTTAGCGCCCGAAGATAGTATATTATTCCAAAATCGATTTCATTCGATGGTGTTATGTAAAAAAGACCTATCTTTGGAACTGACCTATTAACCAAAATAATTCAACTATGAATCATAATTTCTTTTTAAAAGGAGTGTCTCTTTACTTCTTTTTGCTTGGCTTTATACTTACTTCAGCAGCTCAAACTGATGTAACGTTTGTTCTAAACACAGATTGTTGGGGTGGTGAAACCAGCTGGTCTCTTGTAGCTTCAGATGGAACAGTTATTGGATCAGTGGCTTCAGGAACACTTGCTAATCGTACAGAATATATTGATAACTTTTCATTGGCAGATGACTGCTACACACTGACCATAGGTGATACTTATGGAGATGGCCTTGCTGGTACACAATTCGGGTGCGCTGTAGATGGTGACTATACTTTATCATTAGATGGTGGACCCATTATAGTGACTATAGGAGAGCCTGATTTCGACAATGAAATTATCCACGAGTTCTGCATTCCTTATACTGCTCCTCCAGGTTGTATAGATGTAAACGCATGTAACTTTGATCCTACAGCAGGTTCTGACGATGGAAGCTGTGAGTACCTGACATGTGCAGGATGTACAGATGCCAATGCATGTAATTATGATGACACTGCTACTATTAATGATGGATGTGAATACACATCCTGTGCTGGATGCATGGATCCTCAAGCGGATAATTATGATGATACTGCCACTATAGACGATGGCTCTTGTACATACCCTCCATTGGTAGCTGTTATAGCACAGGGAGCAGGTGGACTTTGCCCTGGAGCTACTATCTCTTTTGATGGTTCAGCTAGTCAGGGAAATACTGTAAATTTCTCATGGAATGTCACAGGACCTGATAACTTCACGGCCACTGGGGCTCAGGTGGATTTGACATTTGGTTCTTTAGGAACTTATACAGTAGAATTAGTAGTAGATGATGGTACCAATTCTAATTCTACCTCGGTTAATGTAGAAATAGCAGATGGAGATGTATTAGTTATTACTATTGTTCCTGATAACTGGCCTCAGGAAGTTTCATACATTCTTACAGATAATAATGGAGCTGTAGTGGATGAGCTAGTACAGGGAACTCTCCCAGCTGGTACTTTCACCAGATCAATTTGTTTAAGCGAAGGTTGTCACTCTTTCGCTATGTCGGATAGCTATGGAGATGGTTTAATAAATGGTGGATATTATTCACTAGAATTAAACGGAGTAGAAGTATTAAATAGTAGTGCTTATGGATCAGGAGAAACTACTCCTATTAACTGTCCAGAAGGAACAAGCTGTTTTGATGCTATAACCGCACAACTTGGAACCAATACAGCTATTTATGATAATACTTGGTTTAGTTTCATTCCTGAAACTACTGGACAATATAATATTACCACTTGTGGAACTACTACTTGTAATACAGTGCTGTGGGTTTATGATTATTGTCAAGGGCTACCGTGGGATGATACGAACGAAGCAACTATCTATTTTAATGATGATGACTGTGGATTGCAATCTAATGTTAACCCACTTTTCGAAGCAGGTCTAGAATATATAATTAGGCTAGGAGACATAGCTGATGACTGCTCTGGAGATGTTGATTTTGAAATATCTTTCCTTGGTGAAATTCAAGGGTGTTTGGACATAAATGCGTGTAACTTTGAACCTTTGGCTACCATTAGTAATGGAATATGTTATTACAATGATGATCCAGAATGTGATAACCTTGGCCCAGATTTAGAAGTATTGCAGAGCGCGTTGCAATCTAGTTTGTACCTCACAACACTTACTAACATACAACCAGACGACTGTTACATTCAAGAAGGATGTATAGCAGGAACTGGTGATAGAGATATTGTAAGGTTTACCACTCACATTAAGAATATCGGTACCCAAGATTATTATATCGGACAGGAAAGTGATAATACAGACCAATTTGAATTTGATCCATGTCACGGTCACTATCACTATGAAGGGTATGCGGAGTATATCCTTTATGATAACAGTGGAGTAGAATATCCAGAAATTGGATTTAAAAACGGGTTCTGTGTACTTGATTTAGAATGTTCAGATGGAGGTACTGCTACATACGGATGTAACAATATGGGGATTTCGGCAGGATGTGGTGATATATACAGTTCTGGTTTAGCTTGTCAGTGGGTAGATGTTACGACTCTTCCTGCTGGAACTTGGACTCTAGTGGTTAGAACTAATTGGGATCAGTCACCTGATAACAATGGAAGATATGAGTTGAGATATGATAATAACTGGGCACAAGTTTGCTTCTCATTTGATAGAGATGCATCAGATGAAATCACCAATTTTACAGTTGAGCCGGCAGGATCCTGTACTGTTCCTACAGACTGCTTAGGTCAGCCATTTGGTGATACCCAGCCAGACTGTAATGGAGACTGTCCTGGATTAGTGGTTAGAGGAGATGCTAACTTGAGTTTAGAAATAGAAGCTACAGATGCAGAAATTTATGTAGATGATATTCTAGGAAATGATACAGAGGTGACTCCATGTTCAGATATGGATAATGATAACTTAATTACTGTTTCAGATGCAGCCCTTCTTTCTAGATGTGCTATTTACGGTACTAATCACATAGATGAGTTCGGTGTTCACAACCATTGTGAGTGGATAACAGAAGTGGTGAACCAAAGCCAAACTACCACATTAAGTATAGGTGACATTAATACAACTGATGGTTATGTGGATGTATTCGTTCTTAATCCAGATAATAGAATTGTGGGCTATGAATTTGAGTTAAGTGGGTTAGAAATTATGTCGGTTGAAAACTTATACACTACGGATTATAACATCACTCCAGAAAGTACCTTAGGAGGTACTAAAATTATAGGATTGTCATATGATGATGAAAGCATAGCTAAAAATTTAACACCAGTTCCTCTAGTTAGGGTTTACTACAGCTCTTTAACAGACACTGAAGTTTGTGTGTCTGAAATAGTAGACATTGTAAATGTAGAGTATCATAACACGTTAACGGCTATTGGCGCATGTATGTCGGTGAGCCAAGGTGATTTTGCCGATTTTACTAGTGATGTTACATCTATTTGTGAGGGTGAATCAGTTTCATTCTCTGATATGAGCACTGGAGTAGCTACGGCATGGAGCTGGAGTTTCTCAGGAGGTTCTCCAGCATCTAGCACAGATCAGAATCCAGTAGTAACTTATAACTCTCCAGGTGTTTATGATGTGACTCTCACGGCCACTGTAGGCGGTGCAAATGATGCTGAAACTAAAACAGGTTACATTACTGTTATGGCTGGGAATACTTATTATTTAGACTTTGATAATGATGGATATGGAGACGCGTCTAACAGTGTGACTGAATGTTCCCCGGTTCCACCTGCGGGATATACTGATAATGACATGGACTGTAATGATCAGGATGGTAACATTAACCCTATGATGTCTGAACTGTGTAATGGTATAGATGATAACTGTAACGATGAAATTGACGAGGGCCTTACAGTGGTGACTTATTATTTAGATAATGATGGAGATGGTTATGGAGATGATGATTTCTTTACTGAAAACTGTTTCGGAGCTCCTGCAGGATACGTGTCTCAGGGTGGAGATTGTGATGATAGTAATGAAGATGTTTATCCTGGTGCTGAAGGAACTAGAGAAGGGATTGATAATAACTGTGATGGAGAAGTACTTGG
>CAZTVP010000038.1:0-10876 GCA_964616995.1 uncultured Comamonadaceae bacterium | reverse complement strand
TTGTAGGAAATTCTTTCATAGACCCGAACTCAACAGAAGACACTCTGGATGTGAGCTTAGGTAAGGACAAAGGCATAGTCATCAGTAGAGAGAAGATAGAGGAGTTCTGTAAGTCAAGTACATTTGGTGGGAACAAGAAGACAAACAGAGCCTATAAAATTTCTTCTAGAAATACCAAGTCTGTTCCAGTGAACATCATCATTCAAGACCAGATACCTATATCTCAGCGTAATGACATAGACGTAACCATGGGAGATTTAAATGGAGGTAAACTTGATGAACAAACTGGAATCATCACTTGGGAATATCAACTCCAACCTAATTCTACCCGAGAAATCTCATTCTCTTTCGAAGTGAAACATCCTAAACGTATGAAACTTGCCAGACTCTAAAAAATTATATGCAGTCCTGCTAGGCGGAATGGCTAAAGGATGCCACATAGAACTTCATGATGTCCAGTTCACTATTAGCGACACTATTGAAAATGCGTACTATAGTCTGTTGGACAAATGGTTTGGTCTAAAGGAAAAGATGCACATAGATTCTTATGTCATCCTAGATGTGGTAGATGGATATGAAGTGAGTTTAGAAACCATACCTAGTACTTCAGATAAAAAGCTGTATTTCATTAACATGGGAGCGTATGAAGACGGCAAGTTCCAAGAGCTGCATGAAATCAAGTTCATGGTGGATACGGGGAGAATTCCCGTTAAGAAAAGAGCCAAAACTTCCATGCTAAAAGGTAAAATCAGCGTTCATACAGATGACCTTTATGAAGTGGATGACTGTATTCATTTAGAGCAGGTAGATGGAAAATTCATCCACCTCACTCCCACGAACAAACCAGAGAAACTTAAACCAGTAAATGGATATCATCCTGTTCCTAGGAAAGTTATAAGAGAATATTTGGGAACAATGTCTAAATCCTAGAAAGTCCTTTAAGTAATTCGTTATCATTGGTTTATAAAGACTAGGTATACTTAGAACTCATTTATGGAGTTGATTTAAGGTTAGCAATTCAAAAAAGCTTAATAATTCATTAATTTCAAGGTTCTAAAAGTTTTAATAACGAAACAATCCATGAAGCCCTACGATACTAAGAATATTAACGGCCACCATCATGTTCCGTATGTTGTAAAAGAAATTTCAACATCAGAATCCATTAAGAAGAGTAAAGAATTTTTTCATTGGTTAGATAAAAGAAGATCAGTAAGGCATTTTTCTGATCAATTTGTATCAAAAGAAGTAATAGAAAATCTCATTAAAAGTGCTTCTACGGCTCCGTCTGGAGCGCATAAACAACCTTGGACTTTCTGTGCGGTTTCTAATCCAGAGCTGAAATCAAAAATTAGAGCGGCTGCCGAAATAGAAGAGACAAGGAATTACACAGAACGAATGAGTGACCATTGGAAAAAAGACTTAGAACCCATGGCCACGAATATGAATAAGCCCTTTTTGGAAACTGCTCCATGGTTAATCATAGTTTTTAAGAAGATATATGACATTAGTGAAACGGGAGAAAAGTTAAACAACTACTATGTTAATGAATCCATAGGGATAGCTTCAGGTATGTTGATCTCTGCCATTCATAATGCAGGATTAGTGACTCTAACTCACACACCAAGTCCTATGAATTTTTTAGAAAAAATACTTGAAAGACCTAGAAATGAGCGTGCTTTTCTTTTACTTCCAGTGGGATACCCAGTTAAGCCAGCATATGTGCCAGATTTAAAGAGAAAAAAACTAGCAGATGTGTCTAAGTTCTATGAGTAATCATCCAATAAGAAAAGGAATAGATTTTACTCAGTTAGTGAGTTCAGATAGGGATTTTATACAAAAAGCAGATTAAAAATTATTGTACACATGAAGTCTTTAAAAACCTCCGTTCATTAATAGATGAGCTTCTACATACTCCTGTATCTTCACCGCATGAAAAAGAAAATCCCCTCTTTCTTAAGAAATAGATATTGGTTAACACTAATCGTATTCGGTATTTATATGATTTTCTTTAATGATGCAGACGTGTTCTCAGTTTACAAGAGTCATAAAGAATTAGACAAAATACAAACAGAAATAGACTGGTATAGAGCAGAAACTGAGCACTGTAAAGAACGTTTAGCCAAGCTCAACCAAGGTGGTTTTGAACTGGAAAAACTAGCTCGAGAAAAACACCATCTTCAAAAAGAAAATGAGGATGTGTTTATCATCCGAACTGAGAAATAGTTTGAGATTCTGATTTCTTAGATAATCCTTTCCTTTTCTTCTCCCTTCCGCTTCCGCTTGGTCGCTGAGCATTTAGTTAAAGTGCAGGGAACGCCTAGCCCACAACATGAAATAATCATCGAAACGAAACCTTCGCCCTGAGCGACAGCCGAAGGGCATCAAATGAACCGCTATCTAACTTTTAATTCCGTTCACTATCTTCACCGCCATGAATAAGAAGACACTTTTTAGCTGTTTTACAGCTTTAACTCTGGCTTTACTCATCTTTAGTTGCCAGTCTAAGAAGAACATTACCGAAGAACCGGTGGTAGAATCCACCACTGAACAAATTGAAGAAGAATTACCTGACTCCCTATCTAAAGATGACTTAGATGCGGTGCTTATTACTGAAGGACTTGGGAAATTAGAAGGTGTAACTATCAGGAGAATAGACCCACAAAACTCGTTCTTCAAAAGCATGTATGAACTTCAGATAGAACAGCCTGTTGACCACTTGGATGCTTCTAAAGGTTCGTTTAATCAGAAAGTTTATCTCAGCCACATGGATTTCAATCAGCCTATGGTGATGTACTTGAACGGTTATACTGCTGGTTCTAATTCCTACACTACCGAGGCTGCGGAGATTTTAGGAGCCAATCAAATTCATGTTGAACACCGTTTCTTCAGTGACTCTAGACCTAAAGATGGAATTCCATGGGAATATCTCACTATTAAGCAAGCGGCACATGACCACCACCGAGTGACCGAAGTTCTGAAAACACTGTATAAAAAACCTTGGCTAAGCACTGGAATCAGTAAAGGAGGAATGGTTACGATTTTTCACAAACGCTACTTTCCAGATGATGTACAAGTGGCTATGCCTTATGTAGCTCCTATCAATTTTGAACGCCATGACCCTAGAATTTATGAGCACCTGAAAACGGTGGGAACTAAAGAGTGCAGAGACAAGGTTACCGTATTCCAAAGGAGTCTCTTGGCTTATTATGATGAGTCGCTAGAATTGTTTAAGCAATATTCTAAAAAAGCTGGTTATAAATATCCACACGGGTATGAAGCTAGCTTTGAGTTAAGTGTATTTGAGTTCAGCTTTGCATTCTGGCAGTGGAGCGGAGATTGTAACAGAATTCCAGCTCCAGAGTCAACTGTAGAAGATAAAATGAAGTTTTTATTCTACTCCATAGATGCACCAAGCTTCTTTAATGAATCCACACTAACAGGAATTCTTCCATTCTTCTATCAAGGTTATAGAGAGATAGGAATGTACGGCTACGAAGTAGAAGAATTCAAAAACCTAACTCGGGTATATAAAGAAGAAGTGGATAACTACTACACTTTCATTCCCGAGGAAATTACAGTAGAATATACAGCAGAGCCCATTAAAGAAATAGTCTCTTGGCTAGATGAAAACGGTAACAATATGATTTACATCTACGGAGAATATGACCCATGGGGAGCCACAGCGTATCAGCCTACTGAAAAGACCAATAGCCTTTACCTCGAACTCCCAGCAGGAAATCATAGTACTAGACTCCAAAACTTCCCGAGAAATCAGAGAGCTGCCGCTATGGATTCATTAAAAACTTGGATGAAACCACGCTAGGATGATAGATTTACGAAGCGACACGGTCACCAAACCCACTCCAGAAATGCTTAACGCTATGTTTAATGCTCAAGTGGGTGATGATGTGTTTCAGGAGGATGAAAGCATAAATAAATTGCAACGCAAAGCAGCGGAAATGTTCGGTTATGAAGCCGGCCTCTTCTGCCCTAGCGGAACCATGACCAATCAGATAGCAGTAAATGTACATACCCAACCTGGAGACGAAATCATCTGTTCAGAGCTGTGCCACATCTATAATTACGAAGGTGCTGGCGTGGCTAGAAACTCAGGAGCACAGGTTAAACTTATTAGGCATCCAAAAGGTTTTATTTCGGCTCAAGATGTAGAAAATTCAATAAATCCAGCAGATAGTCATTATGCTAGAACTAGCTTAGTATGTTTAGAAGATACTGTAAATAAAGCAGGTGGAATCGTTTATAACCCTGATAACATTCAAGAGGTGAGTGAAGTGTGTAAAACGCTAGGTTTAAAGCTTCACCTAGATGGTGCCCGTGTCTTCAACGCCTTGGTAGAAAACGATATGGACTACAAAGAATATGGCAGCTACTTTGACTCCATGAGCATCTGCCTGAGTAAAGGCCTTGGTTCTCCGAGCGGCTCAGTGCTCGTGGGAAGTAAGGAATTTATAAAAGAAGCTCACCGCACCCGTAAAGCCATGGGTGGAGGCATGAGACAGGCTGGTTTTATAGCTGAAGCAGGCACTTACGCGTTGCAAAACAATATCAACCGCCTGCGAGATGACCATGCTATGGCTAAAAAATTAGCCGAGATTCTAAAAAATTGTGCTCAAGTAGAAAGTGTCATACAGCCCGAAACGAACATTGTCATATTTGATGTAAAAACATCCTACGGAGTAGATAAATTTCTAGCTCACCTTAATGAGCATAACATTAAAGCTCTTCCGTTTTCTAAGACGAAGATTAGATTTGTAACCCACATGCACATAGCTTCTAATGACATAGACGAAGTGAATTCTTGTCTAGAAAAACTGTGATTCATTATGGGTTAATTACCTTTGCACCGCTTAAATCAGCCTAAAATGACTTTTAACATGTACTCAATGAACAGATTAATACTTAGCTCTATTTTCTTAACTCTTGTACTGAGCTCATGCGGTTCTGGAGAAAAACCAGCTCCTAAACAAGCAGAAAAGAAAGAGGTAGAATTGAAATCAACCGCTCCAGAAAAGCTGCAGATTCCAACTAATCCCTTAACCAACAAAGACAGAGCCCTTTACTTCACAGATATAATTACCAAGAAAAAAGCGGTAGAATTAATGCGAGTGGTAAACAAGGAGATTAAGTTTAACAACACCACTTACTCGAATTTAGAAGAGCTAAAGCAAACACTAAAGGGTGTAGAATCGAATATAATCATAGAGCCACTGAGAGCTATGCAAATGGGAAATACGATAATCACGCACAGTATTTACACTTCTGACAAACCTTACAATGCTTTAGATATAATGACTTTCGACCATGGGAGGATTCAAGAAATGACTCACTTTCAAACTGAATTAGTAAAGGAAAACCCATTAGGCAACTCTACGGTTTACGGAGGGTTCACTACGGAAAATGTAAATAAAACGGGATTACATATTAATATTACTCAAGGTTTGATGGGAAATATCCAAACTGATGACACGGCAATTCTTCCAAAGTTTTTTAATAAAGATTTTACCGCTAGAAGTCATTACAGCTCTTCAGATAGTTTAGCGCTAAGGTTTATCAATTCCAGTGACAATTCGGTAAAATACTTAAATCTAAAAGAAATAAAAGGCGAAGGAAATTTCACATTAGCTGAATCCAAAGCGGTAGTTAACGGGCAGAAAGGAACTTTGTTTGACATCTTTAGATTTGATACCAATAGAATCTCTGAACACTGGGATGTATTTATAGCGGACTAAGCTACGCTAACTTATCTGCTAGGACTTTAGCATATTTCACACAGTCGCCCACGGATACTCCACTTCTGAAGTTTCCTGATAAGTTAATATTATGCTTCTGTTCGAATGCTTCTATTTTCTTCAGCAGTTCAGAAAAACCTATTTCAAACTGAGGAATAGCTCTCTGCCAATCAGTAAGATGGTTGTAAATAGGCTCGTCTTTAATCTGAAGTAAATCTTCTATAAATGCTCTGGCTTTTTCTGGTGTGTGCCCTTTATCTGGTCTTGAAAAAACAGTGAACGTAATTTCATCTTCTCCTGCCCTATTATCAAAAGCTGCTGAATTAATTACAGCCCCCAAGAGTGGTTTTTTCTCCACCTCAGGAAATAAAAACCCGAATCCTTCTATGCTCTTGTTTACTTGATTTTTCTTATAGGTCAAATGACTCATATGAAGCGGATAGTAAGGAATGGAAACAAACTTTTGCGCCAGCGATTCATCTAATTCCTGAATAAAGCCGGCCGCAGCGAAACTCGGAACACAAGCCACTATATGTTGAGCACTGTAGGCCCGCCCAGAATCAGCTATACAAGTGAAGCTACCATCTTCCTCTTTAGTAATACTTTTTATCGAAACTCCCGAGACACAGTTGTCTTTTATGTCTTGATAGAGTTCATCAGTGAGTGTTCCTGTTCCTTTTTTGAAAGATGAAATAACACGCTTGTTCTTTCCTTTATTGGCTTTAAACCCCTTGATAACTGAACCGTGTTCTTTCTCATACGCTAGAAATTGTTTCAGCACGGTAGCCGCTTCCATTTTTTCTGGATTTCCTGCGTAGATTCCACTAAGTACGGGATTAGCTACTGATTCATAAAGCTCTTTACCAAATCTTCTAGAGACAAATTCAGCCACAGATTCACCCTCAGGGCTCAGGCTTTTTACCTTGGTCTCTTTGAGTAATCTAAGCTTAGCTCTCCAGCTTAATAGTGGAGAAGTAAAGATGCTGGCAGGACTTGAGGTGAGCTTTCTTAGTTTACCTCTTCGGTAAATAAAACGAGTGTTGCTAGCTTGAGCTGCTTGAACTAATTCTTCTTGTAAACTCAAGCTAGAAATCATCTCTTGAATCTCAGGAGTCATGCTAAACGAAACTGCAGCTCTATCCCATATTTGTTTCTCATTAGAAAAACTCTTTATTACTCCACCATAACGTTCTTCTCTCTCCAGAAGTAGAAAGTCTACTCCTTTCTTTTTGAGGTAATACCCAAGACTAAGGCCACTTAGCCCACCTCCTACTATGATCACATGACTCTTATTCATCTACTGTGCAAGTATAGGTGAGAAAATAAAATAGGCATTACCATTAATTCAAGTTTAATTCTGATCTAAATCAGCATTCAATCCGAATTACATGTTATGAATCCGTGAGTTTATAGGGCTTAAGGTGAGGTTTTCGGTATAACTAAATTTTAGGTTCTCTCGTTCTTTGTATAAAATTTACATCATATGGCCGTTTATCAGTTTTACAGAGAACAAAAAATCCATGCCACGGTAGATGAAATCTGGAATTTCATTTCTTCTCCTAGAAACTTAAAAGAGATAACTCCTGACTACATGGGCTTCGAAATTACTACGGAACACCTAAGCGATATCATGTATCCAGGAATGATTATCAGCTATAAAGTAAGCCCTGTTTTAGGGATTAAAATGACGTGGGTTACAGAAATCACCCATGTTGAGGAAAAAGATTTCTTTGTGGATGAGCAACGCAAGGGGCCATATAAAATGTGGCACCACGAACACAAAATCATCCCTACGGATGACGGTGTTATCATGACTGATTTGATTAGTTATGAACCTCCTTTTGGTTTTCTAGGTGTGATAGCTAATAAGCTTTTTATAGCTAAGCAATTGAATGAAATTTTCGAGTACAGAAAAAGAGTATTGGACGACAAGTTCAATAAAAATGTACGACAGCTCCCGAAAGAGAAGAAAACCGCATAAGTGTTCCTCAACCCTTTAGCATTTCTATGTGTGGTATACCATCCTCAAGATACATATCACTGACTTGTTTGAAACCAACCCTTTCGTAAAATGATTTTAGATGCTCTTGAGCACTAATTCTAATAAAGCTTTCCCCTAACTTTTCTATCTCCTCTATACCATCTTTCATGAGACGCTCACCGAGTTTGTACCTTCTATATTTTTCGGCTATGATAACTCTTCCTATGGCCATTTCCTCATAGGAAGTTCCTTTATTCAGAATCCTGAGATATCCAAATAACTCTCCTTCTTCTGATATATAAAAAACATGTAGTGCATCCTGATCCTTATCGTCTAAGTCTGGATACACACAGTCCTGCTCTACTACAAACACATCTACCCTTAGTTTAATAATGGCATATAATTCCTGAAGGGTTAGTTCTGAGAACGATTTGACATATTTTGAATAAGAAATCATAAATTTTTATTACTGATTATCATTTAGTTAAAACTGATTCTCGAGAAAATTAGATTTTTCTGAAACCAAAAAGAATTCACTCCCGTAAACTTAAGTGAATTGGTTATTAAAAAAGAAATTAAGACTTCATAACAGAGTATAATTATTAAAATTAAGGTTTAATTGACGAAATGCCCCAACTGAAAAGTTGGGGTTTTTTGTTCTTCCAATATTTAGTGTTTATTTCTTGCCTTCTTTATCTAAACAGAAAGATATCACCATCTCTCCTATCTTTGCGCAGCTATGAGTAAAGAACTAATAGAGCATCATAGGTCTCAAGATAAAATAGAGGTAATAGCCGATGAAATACCTGCTAGAATTAGCTGGAATAGCATTTCGGAACAGGTGATGTCTGTTCTGAATATAGAACGAGGCATCTTTTATACGCTCATAGAACTGCTATTTAGACCTGGAAAAGCGGTAAGAATTCACTTGTTTAAGGATAGAAAGCGTATGGTAAACCCTATTCGTTTTCTGGTGTTTTCTACTACTCTAGCTACGGTAATCACTTTTTACTACATAAATAACCAAGGATTTAATGATGCTTTCCAAGAAGGATTTGTGCTGAACTCAGAAAGTGATGCTAGTGAAGAAACTAAGCAGCAAGTAATGAATATCTTAGTTCCTAGGATAGTAGAACTTATGAAACAGTTCGTGAACTTGAGTTACTTTTTCTTAGTTCCCACCAGTGCTATACTAGCTTGGTTTTTAATGAGAAAAAAATATAATGTCCCCGAACTAGCGGTAGCCAACTGTTTTATGTGGTCTATGCTAAACTGTATAACCATACTCTTCACACCTTTAATGGGAGTAGATTCACTAGCTCCTATTTCAGCAGGATTAATATTACTTTTCTCTATAGCTTATCCTACCTATTTCTATATCCGTTTTTTTAATGAAGGATGGAAAGGAGTGGCCAAGACCTTTATCCTCAATGCAGGAAACTTGGTTTTGATATGTATTTTCTTCATATTTCTGGTGGTATATCACTTTTGGGATATTGAATCTTTAGTTAGACCTCACACTAAGAGTTTCTAATCTTAAGAAACCAGAGATAGCATCTGGTCTATGAATCTACCTAAAAACTTATAGTTGACAGCTATAATGAAAATTAAACCGAAAACTGCTCCTGAGATGTGGGCGTCATGTGCTATGCCAGTTCCTCCTCGTTTGTTCATGTATGCTTCGTAGATAAAGAGTCCTATTCCTACTACTATGGCTGGTATAGGAAATGGTATAAACATTAAGTAAAGGGTATTCAATGGAAAAAGAAGAATGTATGCTAATAACACTGCACTCACTGCACCTGAAGCACCTAAACTATTATAGCCTGGATTTAAAGAATGCTTCCTCATAGCTGGTACTACAGCATATAAAAATCCTCCCACATAAAGCAGAGTAAAGACTATTCTACCTTTCAACTTACCCCAGAAGGGTATATCTGGAAAAACTCTTATCCAAGTATCTAAATCCGTAAACACTAATTCTAGCTGCATACCGAAACCGTAAAACACATACATATTAAAAAACAAGTGCATATAGTCAGCATGAATAAACGCATGAGTTATGGCCCTGTACCACTGTCCGTGTTCTTTTACTAAATATGGATTAAAGAGCATTTTAGACTTGAGCTCTCTGTCATTAAAAGCTGCTAAGGATGCTAGCACTGTAAGTGCTAATATACCTATGGAAATGGGAGTTTCTGAAAATGACATGCTAGCTCGTGTGATCAGTTACTATTACCCATTTTCCGTTTACTTTCTTCCAGATTAAACTGAAGTGTCCGCCTACATCTAAGGTGTCTCGCTCTAGTTTCCATGCTCCGAGCATGTAAGCAGTTTCATTAGAAAGTATATCTAGTTTTTTGACTTCAAAATCAAGTTTGCCCATTTCTTTCTGAGTAGGATAACCTTTTTTATACGCATCTAGTGTTTCTTTCCACCCATATCTAATTCCACTTTTAGACATAAAGGCCATAGAATCACTCTGCCAGTAATGTTCCATAAAAGCTGGAATGTCTCCTTTATTCCATGAAGTTTTCTGCTCATTCAGATTCTTTAAAATGGTTGCTTTATGTTCATTTACATCTACATCTGTAGAATTACAGGATGCTAGCGTCAAACTCAAGCTTATGAATAATATGTAAAGTGATTTTTTCATCATTCTTTTTAAAATGCTTCTCCTATGGTAAAGTAAAAATTAGTTCCTTCTGGAGTAAAAGCATAATCCAGTCTAACTTTTATTCCTTTCTCTTTATCTAAAGTATATCTAAATCCTAATCCTCCAGCGGTCTTCCACTGAGAATTAAAGAGACTTTCTACATCTGGCGCTACGGTTCCTGTGCCTAAGAACAAAACCCCTCCTATTCTTCTCCAAATGTCTACTCGTGCTTCTACTTGAGGAATAAAGGAAACATTGTCTAAAAGTCTTCCTTCTAAGAAACCTCTTAGTCTTTTAGGACCTCCCACACGGGCTTGCTGAAAGAATGGAATATCTCCCCAGTTGATATCGCTGTAAGCATGTCCTCCGAGCACCCATTTCTTAAAAGGAAAAAACTTCCTTACATCCATTCTCACTCTGCTGAAGTTAAACGCACTCCCTAGGTTTTCACTGAACCGCTGAAAAAGAAAAGCTCCGTAAAACCCAGAC
>CAZTVP010000037.1:0-11021 GCA_964616995.1 uncultured Comamonadaceae bacterium | reverse complement strand
CTCTTCTATGCTCATCATAGCCGCTATGTAATCCAGACTAGCTTTAGACTCTAGCGTAATTTGAGAGCTGGCAGTGTTAAACTGAATATTAGCAAAATCAGTTATAGTTCTATTCCATTCTTTTCTTTCATCTTTAGGATAGTGATAGCCTACACTTTCCACTTCTTCCTCAAAGGCTGCTACTCTCTCCTGTTTCACTAATGCATTTACATATCCACTATCTAACACTTCTTTATAAATATCCCAGAGAGCGAATACCTCTCCGGCTTGACCTACGGAATAAACGTAAGTGCTATCTTCTGACTGGAATCGTTCAGTAATTTCATACCGCAGCTTCTCAAAATAAGGATCATCTATAGGTAATGGCTCTTCTGTTTCTGTTACTTCTACATAATAAGTAGATACCACTTCTTCTTCTATTATAGATTCTTCTACCTTGTCTGCTTCTATGATTTCGTCCTCTAAATGGTCATAGTTCAGAACTAGTTCTTCTTCAATCTCTGGCTGAGCTTCTCTTAGAAGTTCTAATTCTAGCTCGTTTTCTACTACGAGAATATCTTTATAGACACAGCTCTTCTGCTGAAAACCACTTTCATCTGGCACGCTCAGAGCCATTAGTTTAATCCTATATTCTCCAGGCGTTACAAAAGAGTATGAAACTTTTTCACCCATTTGGTTTTTCTCAAAACCCATTCCCCAGAACCACTCATCAATTTGGAATCCATCAAAAGTGGATTCTTCTGAAGAGAATTCATACTCTTCATTCATGATGAGGGTATCTGCGGATGTTATATATGGTTGGTTAGGTTGTTCTATTAATAGCTCCATATCACTTATGGATGCGTATGTAACACCTGTTATGGTATCTATAATGTTTAAGTTTATTTGGTAAAATCCAGTATCTGAATAGCAGTGTTCATTTCTGAAGCCATTGGCCGTAGTTCCATCACCGAAATCCCATATATAAGCTAATGGAAGAGTATCTATATAGGTTAGATTGGACTCTTCTATCATATAGCACATAAATGGCTTATAGCTTTCTGCACATCCTGAGAATTCAGGAAATTGAAATTCAAAGCTATAAACATCATCATTCATGTTCTCTCTGTTAGAACTGAAATAACCGCTTTCACCATCTGGTTTAAGAAGGAAGGCATAGTCATCAAATTCAGAGTTAATGGGTGCTTCCATTCGCTCGGGCTTCTGAAAATTTTCTGGCAGATAAGACTTAGTGGTGTAAACGTCTAAGCCCGTTCCGAATTCTAACCCATTACTAGAAAAGTAAAGTGTTCCTTCATGATCTATGTATGGAAAGAGTTCATTTTCAACTGTATTTATTCCTTCAGGGAGTCTCACAGGTTCTGACCATTCATCTAAATCTCTGTAAACTATCCAAAGGTCAGATGAACCTATACTTCCCTCCATGTCTGAGGAGAAAATCATAAAGCTTCCATCTGGTGAGATAGCTGGATGAGCTACATTATAAGACTGATTAGTAGAGTTATATGGAAATGCTTGAACTCTTTTCCACTCTCCGTCTCTTTTTACTGCCTTAAAAATACCCAACTTAAACTCCTGTCCCATCCTTACTTTAACTCCTTCTTGGATAATATTAGAGGTGTACCAAAATGATCTTCCATCTGGTTCGAATGATAAGCTACCATCATTCAGGACAGTAGATATCTCTTTAGATAAGAGTTCATGATTTCTGGCACTCTTCGAGTTATTAGATGCTACATATAGATTCGTATAGTAATTATCATCTTCATCTAAGTAGGTAGTTAATACCTCAGATTTTCTGTTCGAACTAAACACTACTCCATCTTTAGTAAGACCTGCACAGTACTCAGCATAAGCGGTACTAAACTCAGCCTTTTGGATTTGGTAGCTTTGCGAGAAGCATTGCACCGCGACCACTAAAAACGGTATGACTACTAATTTTTTCATGCTAAAAGAACCTAGGGTTAGAGGCTCTAGAACGATACTTTATATCATACTGAAGCGTTATTTCGTGCGAGCCATTACTGGCTACCGCTAACTTGTTAAGAGTAATGTCAAATGAATATCCAATCTGAAACTGTCTGGAAACATTATACCTGGCTAAGAACAGAATAGCATCTTGTGTTCTATAGCTTATGCCTGCTATTACTGTTTTCTTGTAGCCAACGAGCGCATTAATGTCTGCCTGAGCTCCATAAGAATGCTGATACTTTAGGAGTAGAGATGGTCTAAAATTCCACTCTCGGTTAAGTTTTATGTTACCTCCACCTGCCAAGTGCATGTGGTAATTCTTAAAGTCTGAATTTAGCTGAACTTGATTTCCTTCTTTGAGCGTATGTCCGAGCATAAAAGGCACTGAGAAACTCAGGAAGTACTTTTTAGTGTAATAGTAAGCCCCGAAGCTGGCATCTGGTAAGATCACTCTCTCATTCATTAAAGGAATGGCATCATCGCCTTCTGTGGTGGTGACCACATCAGTCCAGTTGTTCTTATTCATAAACACACCTGCTGCTAGGCCGAAAGAAAGTGTTCCTCTATACAGTTTATTTCTGTATGCCAGATTAGCAAACACTCCTGTGCTGTGACTAATACCTATGGTTTCATTAGTAACAAATAGACCCGGTGCCAGTTTTTCATTCTTAAGTACGGTATGAAAGCTTAGTGTTTGTGTGTTAGGTGCTCCATCTATTCCTACCCACTGGTTACGATTACTAAACGTGAAACTTGAAGAATTTCTACTTCCACTAAATGCTGGATTTAGAGGTAAAGAATTCTGCATGTACTGAGAAAGAACAGTACCGTTTTGAGCTAAGCATGAGCTAGCGGCTAATAATAGGGTGATATGTAGAACTAGGGCTTTTATCTTTTTACAATTACATACCCAGAATAGGTTTCTTCATCTAGAATTAAGACATAGAAATAGGTATCATCAGGCAGCTCCACTCCAGAGGAGTTAGTAGCATTCCAGTCGTTTTCATAGTCTGTATCTTCATAGATAGGTTTTCCCCATCTGTTCATTATAGTTAGTTCTCTGGTAGAGAAGGAGTTTAATCCTTGGATTTCAAAATTGTCATTCACTCCATCACCATTAGGGGTGAATGCGGATGGAATTACGAATCCTGTAACCATTATTTTAACATCATCTGATACGGAAGGACATACCCCATTAGTTACAGTTATCATGAATTCATTGGCTCCTAGAAGGAGATTTTCCACTTCTGTCTCCAATTCATTTTCGTTCAAGATCATTACATCTGGATTCATACACTCCCATAGAACTTCACCATCACCAGTTAATTCAGCTGATAGGGTAGATTCAGTGGTGAAGTCCAATTCTTTGTTTTCTTCTGCTTGAACACTAGGTTGCTCGTAAAGATGTAAACTGGTGCTTCCAGAATTTACACATCCAATATGCTGATCTAAAAATCTTCCCGTTAGCGTTAGTTCTATGTTATCTGAACTCTCCAGTTCAAGAATAGAATTTCCATTTTCTACTGGCAGATCTCCATACTGTGAAGACCATGTGTAGCTAATACCATTAGCGGATGGTAAAGCAAGCTCTAAATCAAGACCGCATTGGTCAGAGAGGGTAGGAATAGTAATTTCTGGTAATTCATGTATTTCAACCAGAACAGAATCAGCTACGTAGCAAATGTCACTGGCATCTCTCTGATACTTAATTTTATAGATTCCAGCCCCTAATTCTGCTGGATTAAGTTCTTCTGCCGCATAGACATTTCCAAAGTCATTTCCATCAAATTCTGTGAACAACCAGAAGGTTCCACCTGGTGAAAGTTGGCCCTCGATATCCTCAAAGTTTAATGGTTCTTCATCTATACAGAAATCTGTATCCTGCATCATAATGTTAGCCACTAACTCATCAGTTACATTGATATTCACAATACACTGACTTACATTTCCATTACTGTCTATAGCATCGTAAACTAATTCATGAGTACCTATGGTGAAGAATTCATCTTCAGGAATGTGAGTAGGATCATCTAAATTTTGAACAAGAGTAATCTCCTGACCACAATCCATGGCATTTATTTCAGGAATGTCTATGAATGCCGAGCAGAACTCGAGTGTCTCTGAAGGACAGTTTAAAATTTCTGGTGCCACGTCATCTACTACCACTAACGTAAAAGTGGTGTCTATACTATTTCCATATTCATCACTAGCTTCTAATGTAATCTCATATTCACCAGCAGTAAAATACTCATCAGTAACCTCGGGATTAGAAGTTTTAGTAACTGTAACTTCATGTCCACAAGGATCTTCAGCAGCAGGCAACACATAATTTGATAAATCTACACCACATCCATCACCTTCTGGAGATGAGGAAAATACTTCCATCACATCTGGAATAGATGAAGGGTCTGACCAAAATGGAAACGAAATATCATCTATCTCCATCGTGAGTGGAACTGTAGTTGTATTTCCAGCTTCATCAGTGATTTGAAAGTTAAGTTCGGCAGGGCCAAAGTATTCCGCGTATTCTTCTACTAGAACTATATCTAACAATTCGGTAGCGGTGCAATTGTCTCCTTGTTCAAGAATGTTTTGAGGTGCTATGATGACGTTATCCACCCAAAACTCACTGGTTTCGAAAGAACAGATATACTGCACTGGATCTCCAAATGACGCTCCTAATGTTATGGCCGCAGAGGCAAATGAAGCTCCAGTAGGAGGAGTAGAATCTTCAAATAATAATGGTCGAATTTCTTGAGTTGTATTTCCTGAGCTATCTGCTACTGTGAAAACTATTTCAGTGATAGATTCATATTCTGAAACTTGATATAATCCAGATAAAGGAACTTGAGAATAAGTGACAGCACCACAAGCATCACTAAAGTCTATTTCATTTTCGTAATCAGGGATAAATATTTCACAGTCTTCACCTTTAGCTAATCTAATAGTATCTCCTTGAGTATTTGCATCTAGAACCGGTGGAGTAACGTCATTAAAGGAAATATTGAAACTACAGATAGAAGTGTTCATTTGTGGACTGTTATCCTGAGAAGCTATCTCTACGTAGTAGGGCGTATTTGGAATCCAAGTCCCGTTTAAAGCCAATTCATTAATATCGCTGTTAGGTGTGTAGAACTCTGAAGTACCACTACAGTCTATCTTAGTTAAGTTTTCTGCAAAGTTCGGCAAGGTAAACGCACAGTTTTCGTCTAGATTTAGACTTAAATCATCGGGACAATCAATAATTTCTGGTGCAATGACATCTCTGACTAAGATAATAGTACTACACCAAGCAAAATTCCCCATTTCATCTGTAGCAGTATGCTGAACATCATAAGTTCCTATGGGCGCATTGGCGAAATCTGTAAATACTTCACCATTCAAATAAACTATGGTCTCGGTATTTAATCCTTCTGGATTACACTGATCCATAAAAATCACATCCGAAACTATATTAGTTATATCTGCCGTGCAATCTGTAGAAGCGTCCGTTTCCACATTAATTTGGCAAGATATTTCTGGCTGGAATGGGTCTGTCACCGTAATCTCTTGATTAAATGTAGATTCATTTCCATTTTCATCTTGAATAGTCCAGGTCACCATAGTAGGAATACCATGAGTAATATCTTCAAGCGGAATAGAAGGAGTTATGACTAAGTCTTCTTCTGCGGTGCAATTATCTAGGTAATTCAATCCAGGTCCTTCAAGCTCACATGATTCATTAATCAGGTATTCTACTTCTAATGGGTTCAGTTGTGAAGCGTCTTGAACTGGGGCTATGGTATCGCGCACTGCTAGAACTAGGCTAGCTAATACTTGGTTTCCGTGAATATCAGAAACGCTGAATTCAATCTGGTAATCAGAATTTGGAAAGTATTCTGAACCGTTGCCCAGCAAATAGGTATCTTCATCTATCAGGCAGTTGTCAGTTATAGTAAATTGATGCTGAACATCATTAAACTCGATACCACAAGCTAAAGGGTTAAATGGATCATAAGGAGCTGAATATGCCCAAAGGGTATCAGCCACTATAATTATCGGTGATTCAATATCATTTACTGTGATGTTAAAAGTCTCTATAGTAGTATTTCCTACATCGTCTGTCACTTCATAGGTTACCTCTGTGGTTCCTACCGGGAAGGTCGCACCTGAAGTATGACTACCAGTAGGTACTAATCCTGTACTACAGTTATCTGTAGCTGTAGGTGATGTCCAGTTCACTACTGCTCCACATGCTCCTGCATCATTATCTACCATTATGTCTGTAGGTATATCTACTAATACTGGTGCTTCTGTATCTTCTACTATAATGGTTAGTAATGAAGTAACTGTGTTTCCTGAAGTATCTTCTATTACATAAGTTACCGTGTTTATACCAACATTAAAATAGTCTCCAGATGATGCGCTTGATCCTGTATTCTGGATTCCACAGTTATCCGTAATTAATGGGGCAGGCCATGTCACATTTGCACCGCATGATCCTATTGTATTAGAAACTGTTATAGTGTCTTCAGTGAAGATTATAACTGGATCTTCTGTGTCATTTACGGTTACTGTAAAACTCTCTGCTGAAGATAAACCTCCTGCATCTGTAGCCGTGTAGGTAACTGTGGTAGTTCCTATTGGGAAAGTACTCCCCGATATGTAATCTGATGTAAAGCTATCTAGAGAACAGTTATCTGTAGCAGAAGGCTCTAGCCATGTAACTTCTGCTCCGCAAGATCCTGTGTCATTATCTACCGTAATGTCTGATGGCATACCAGTTATTACTGGTGCTTCTGTATCTTCTACGGTGATGATGAAGCTGGAAGTAGTAGAGTTTCCATGTATATCTGTTACTGTGTATGTTACTTCTGTATCTCCTACTGGAAAGAAGTCTCCACTGCTATCAGTCTGAACTTGAGTATCTATACTGCAGTTGTCCGTAATTACAGGATCTGTCCAAGTGACAGCAGCATAACATTCTCCACTTTCTGCATTCACCGCTTTATCTCCATCTGGGAAGGTAATCTCTGGGTCTTCTGTATCTTCTACCGTGAATGTGAAGCCTGAAGTGGTTATGTTTCCTGCCCCATCTGTAGCGGTGTAGGTAACCGTATGATCTCCTACTGCGAATGTATCTCCTGAGTCAAAGTCTGATGTGAGCATAACTGCCGCGGTGCAATTATCTGATGTGGTTGGCTCTGTCCATGTTACTACTGCATTACATTCACCTGCATCATTTGGTATTTCTACCGTGAATACTGGAATATTTAGGATCTCTGGCGCTTGTGCATCTACTACTGTTACTGTGAAACTCTCTGTTACAGTATTCCCATTTCCGTCATCGGCTGTATAACTTACTACCGTTTCTCCCACTGGAAAATAATCTCCTGGTGTATGGGTTCCCGTAATACTTACACTCGTACAGTTGTCATCTACTGTAGGTGCTATCCACGTTACTACTGATCCACACTCGTCTGTAGTATTATCTACTGTAATATCTGAAGGCATACCACTTATCTCTGGTAGCTCTGAATCTGATATATTAATGGTAATCGTAAAGGCTACCGTTAGTGGATTTCCATGAACGTCCTCTATATTATAAATCACTGTAGTCTCTCCTACTGGAAATACATCTCCTGAATTATGTGTGCTTGTTACTGAACCTACTCCGCAGTTATCTCCAATTACTGGGTCTGTCCATGTTACCGTAGCACTACAGTTTCCTGGATCATTATCTTGGACTATATCACTTACTCCCGATATAATAACTGGTGATTCTGTATCTGTTACTGTAATGGTAAAACTCTCGGTGGTAGTATTTCCTACATCGTCTGTCACTTCATAGGTTACCTCAGTGGTTCCTACTGGAAAATTCGTACCTGAACTATGACTGCCGGTAGGTACTAGTCCTGTACTACAGTTATCTGTAGCTGTAGGTGAGACCCAGTTCACTACTGCTCCACATGCTCCTGGATCATTGTCTGCGGTTATGTCTGTAGGCATATCTACTAAGACTGGTGCCTCTGTATCTTCTACTATGATGGTGAGTAATGAAGTAACTGTGTTTCCTGAAGTATCTTCTATTACATAAGTTACCGTGTTTATACCAACATTAAAATAGTCTCCAGATGATGCGCTTGATCCTGTATTCTGGATTCCACAGTTATCCGTAATTAATGGGGCAGGCCATGTCACATTTGCACCGCATGATCCTATTGTATTAGAAACTGTTATAGTGTCTTCAGTGAAGATTATAACTGGATCTTCTGTGTCATTTACGGTTACTGTAAAACTCTCTGCTGAAGATAAACCTCCTGCATCTGTAGCCGTGTAGGTAACTGTGGTAGTTCCTATTGGGAAAGTACTCCCCGATATGTAATCTGATGTAAAGCTATCTAGAGAACAGTTATCTGTAGCAGAAGGCTCTAGCCATGTAACTTCTGCTCCGCAAGATCCTGTGTCATTATCTACCGTAATGTCTGATGGCATACCAGTTATTACTGGTGCTTCTGTATCTTCTACGGTGATGATGAAGCTGGAAGTAGTAGAGTTTCCATGTATATCTGTTACTGTGTATGTTACTTCTGTATCTCCTACTGGAAAGAAGTCTCCACTGCTATCAGTCTGAACTTGAGTATCTATACTGCAGTTGTCCGTAATTACAGGATCTGTCCAAGTGACAGCAGCATAACATTCTCCACTTTCTGCATTCACCGCTTTATCTCCATCTGGGAAGGTAATCTCTGGGTCTTCTGTATCTTCTACCGTGAATGTGAAGCCTGAAGTGGTTATGTTTCCTGCCCCATCTGTAGCGGTGTAGGTAACCGTATGATCTCCTACTGCGAATGTATCTCCTGAGTCAAAGTCTGATGTGAGCATAACTGCCGCGGTGCAATTATCTGATGTGGTTGGCTCTGTCCATGTTACTACTGCATTACATTCACCTGCATCATTTGGTATTTCTACCGTGAATACTGGAATATTTAGGATCTCTGGCGCTTGTGCATCTACTACTGTTACTGTGAAACTCTCTGTTACAGTATTCCCATTTCCGTCATCGGCTGTATAGCTTACTACTGTGTCTCCTACTGGAAAATAATCTCCTGGTGTATGGGTTCCCGTGATGCTTACACTCGTACAGTTGTCATCTACCGTAGGTGCTGTCCATGTTACCACTGATCCACATTCGTCTATAGTATTATCTACTGTAATGTCTGATGGCATTCCGCTTATAACTGGAAGCTCTGAGTCGGATATGTCTATAGTTATAGTAAATGTTACCGTTAGTGGATTCCCGTTAATGTCTTCTATGTCATAAACCACTGTGGTTTCTCCTATCGGAAATTCATCTCCTGAATTATGAGTGCTAGTTACTAAACCTACTCCACAGTTATCTCCGATTACTGGGTCTGTCCATGTTACTATGGCACTACAGTTTCCTGGATCTGTGTCCTGAACTATATCACTTACTCCTGATATAATAACAGGTGCTTCTGTATCTATTACTGTGATGGTAAAACTCTCGATGGTCGTATTCCCTGCTGCATCCGAAACTTCATGGCTTACCACTGTAGGTCCTACTGGAAAGAAAGTTCCTGAGGTATGACTACCTGTAGGTACTAGTCCTGTGCTACAGTTATCTGTAGCCGTAGGTGAGGTCCAGTTCACTACTGCTCCACAATCTCCTGAATCATTAGCTACTGTTATGTCTGTAGGCATATCTACTAATACAGGGGCTTCTGTGTCTTCTACTATAATAGTTAATACTGAGGTAATAGTATTTCCTGAGGTATCTTCTATTACGTAGGTAACCGTGTTTATACCTTCATTAAAATAATCTCCTGAAGATGCACTTGATCCTATATTTTGTATCCCACAGTTATCTGTAATTACAGGTGCAGGCCATGTAACATTTGCACCGCATGATCCTAAATCATTAGGTACTGTTATAGTGTCTTCTGAAAAGGTAACTACTGGATTTTCTGTATCATTTACAGTTACTGTAAAACTCTCTACAGTAGTTAGACCGCCTGCATCTATAGCAGTGTAAGTAACTGTGGTAGTTCCCTCTAGGAAAAACGCACCTGATGCATGATCTCCACTAAAACTAACTAACGTACAGTTATCTGTAGCACTCGGTTCTACCCATGTGACTACTGCTCCACATGCTCCTGGGTCATTATCTACTGTAATGTCTAAAGGCATGCCAGTTATCACTGGTGCTTCTATGTCTTCTACTGTGATGGTGAAGCTATTGGACACTACATTAAAAGCATCATCTCTTATGGTGTAACTCACCGTATGAGGTAATCCAGATACAGTGAATGTATCTCCACTTGTATGCGATTCTGACACTGAAATAACCGAACAATTATCTGTAAAGTCTGGATACGTCCAAAATACTGCTGCTTCACAACTTCCCGGTGAAGTCCCTACTACTATATCTCCATCTGGGAAGGTGATTAATGGATCAGTATCGTCTATAATATTTAGCTCAAGAGATTTAATACTAAAATTACCAGAGGGATCTTCTACTCTATACTCTAGAGTATTAGGACCTACATGAGAACAATTAAAAGAAGTGTTATCTGTGATATTTTCAGTAACCGTTCCGCAATTATCATTAGTTATTATACCTAAAGCTGCTGAATCAAAACTAGCCTCTCCAGAAGAATCCAAATACAAATCATAAGAATTTAAGGAGATAATCGTAGGTGAAATGGAATCAGTTACTGTAACATCTGCCATACATGAACCTATATTTCCTGAAGTATCTCGCACTCTTATCTCAAATGAACTCGTGCCTAAGTCTGCACAAGTCAAAACATTCAAAAGTGGATCATAAATAGTATCTTGGATTAGGTAATTATCGCTGGCAGAACCTATTAAATCATTTCGATTAATGGGAACATTACCGAATTCGTTTACGAATACTTCTATATCATTACATGTAACTTCAGGTATGACCGCATCTATAATTTCTACATTAAAAGAACATGAGGTAGAGTTGTTTCCAGAATCTATGTACTCAGCAGTAACTGTAAAATTTCCTAGCTCATCAAAAT
>CAZTVP010000036.1:0-11052 GCA_964616995.1 uncultured Comamonadaceae bacterium | reverse complement strand
GTTTACTGAGGTCTTTATTATAACCCTCTCTTCCAATTATATCTGTATGCCCGTTAATTTGTATAAAGAGATAACTGTTTCTGATAAGCTCCGCAGATACTCTTGAGAGCTTTTCTCGTGCTTCAGCTGTGAGGTTGTCTTCATCAAAGTTAAACAGTACCGATTCCAGTCGAATAGGAATATTTTCTTCTAACTGCTTAGGTGGATTCGTGACTGTGTTTTCTAGAATCTCATATGTGCAGCTGCATTCTTGTTTGGTTTTAATCGGTTTAACCACCACGCTATCCACATAAACATAAGCCCAGTTATTGGCTGCTATTTCTTCCTCAGTGGTGCGCATGAGCACATTCAGTTCACCATCTGTCTTGAAATTTCCTATGGTTAAGTAGCGTTCACCACCTTCTGCTTTATAGATATTGCTTATAAGCGTCCACTGTTGGTAGCCATCTACTAAATAAAGAGGTGGAGCTTGAATGGTAGGTTCTACGTCCAGAACTTTATCTGTAGTAAACTTGAGGTGTTTTTTACTTAGTGTAACGCCTATTCCATCGGTTATGAATCTAGAGTCGTCAGCAGGACTCACGAAGAGTTCTACACACACCATTTCTCCCGCAGATAGTTTTCTAGTTAGTGCTGCTCTAAGGTATTCTCTGTAATTTCTTTTAGAGGAAGCGTAAGTCACCATTCCAGCGTATCCTGCACCGGCTTTAGCAGGTTGATTCCCGAATACGTTATCTGGAACACCCGCTTTTTGGCTACAGGCATTAAAGTAATCTGGCGTACCATCTGAAGCTTGTCTCCAATCTTCTAGGAGAGTCAGTGAAGTCTGATTATAGGTGGTAGGGCAATATTTGAACTCCTCAAAGCTCGGGTTGGGAACCAAGTTTTGACCTTTAACCTGAGCACAAACAGCCGCAGCTAAGATGAAATAAAGAATTTTCACGTCTATAGAACTCAAAAATTTGGGCATTCGTATAAAAAAGCCCCAGAAGAACTGTGCTCTGCTGGGGCTTCTAAAGATTTTACTTTTATTACCTCAGTGTAAATTCCACTCTTCTATTTTTAGCTAGTTGAAGAGGAGTTTTAAATTTAGAAAGAGGCATGCTGGCAGCCTTATCCACAGTAGTAAATCTAGACTCATTTAACCCTTGGCTTACGAAGTAATTTTTAAGCGCTTCAGCTCTCTGAGCACCTATATTAGCCAGTTTAGTAGTGATTTTAGATTCGTCAAATTCATTTAAATCCATGTGTCCGGTAAGTGTAAGTTGAACTTGTGGATTCTCTTTTAAATAAGCGAGTAGGCTTTTAAGGTCTCTTTTAGCCACAGAGTTAATCTTAGCAGATTCCTGTGCAAAGTAAACTGTACTATTGGCTATTTTCTCTTCATCTGTTAGATCATCAAAGTTTACGAAAGGAGGAGAGTAGATAATTTCATCCTTAACGTCTCCACCACATCCACACTGAGAAGAAGCTACTACTTCTTTTACCTCTACATTATCTAGATAATAATATGCATCTAGAGACTGCGGTTGGGTAAAACCTTTAGGTTTTTTCAGTTTTTCTACAGTCAGATTAGCATCTTCTTCAAAACATCCTATCACTATGGCCTCTTCTCCACCTTTAGCCACATAAGTGCCGCAGATTGTAGTCCATCCTTCTCTGTCTTGAATAACTGGATTTAGTGTGTTCATAATCTGAAAGTCAGGTTGTATCAAACTCTTTGAATCTCCCTGTTGAAATTTTTTCTTAGTTACCCATACTCCGATGTTGTTTACAGCATATTTAGATAAGTCAGCTAAACTCACTTGCATTTTAATGCAGTAAGTCTTGTCTTTAGTCATCGCTCTCATGAGAAGCCTTCCTACGTAAGTTCTATTCTTTTTAGAATCTTTAGTGTAAGCTCTAAATCCTGCATAGTTAGAACCTTGTGCAGCTGACTGATTTCCATATTGGTTCTCTGGTATGCTTAAAAGTTCAGACTTAGTCTTAGAGGTATAAAAATCTGCTTTGGTCAGCGTAGGAGATTCCCATCCAAATACTAGATCATCTAGGTTTTCAGGTTTCTTGAGCTTTTCATTTTTAACTGCTTCGAATGAACCGTTTTGTAAAAAATTTACTGGTTCTTTATCTTGACTGTAAGCCGCGGTGCAAAACAGAACAGCCGCTATAACAAGACTTCTTTGAAGTAATTTATTTTTCATTTCTAGATTTTTTGTGCTGAGGAGTAAACAAGCGCTATGCCATATCATCATCCTCTCCGCGAATATCTGAAAAAATAGGTATTATCTAGGGTCGTGAAGGATTTTATAGGTGAGCTCCTGTAAAATCTCTACCGAAGGTGTACTTACATTCTTTACTCCTTTGGATTTCACATCAGCTTCTCTAAGATGGCCTATTATTCTAGCCAGAGCTCCAGCGGAATAGTTTCTCTTGGCTAGATTATAATCATTTAAAAAGTACGGATTTACACCTATGAATCGTGCTGCATTTTCCCCAGCTGGCATTCTGTGAAGCTTAATGAGCTTGGTAAAGTAGCTGTACAAGTTAGGCAGGATAAGTTGTAACGGATGGTCTTTAGGATTAGCTGAGAAATAATTAATTATCTTGTTGGATTTGAGAACGTCTTTAGCCCCAAGCGCTTTTTGAAACTCAAAAACATTATAGTCTTTACTAATACCTATGTTTTTCTCTACATGAAGAGAAGTGATTTGTTCGTTTTCAGGAATTAGAACCATAAGCTTCTTTAACGCATTGGCTACTTTGTTCAGGTCGGTTCCTAAGTGTTCAGATAAAAGAGCACTCGTAGCTGCATCTATCTTTCTGTTCTCTTTTTTTAAATAATCTGTAATCCAGCCAGGAAGTTGGTCTTCTCTAATTTTCTTACTCTCGAAGAAAACCGAGGTTTTCTTCATCACCTTAGCCACTTGGCTTCTACCGTCTAGACTTTTGTGCTTGTGCAGAAAAACTAAAACTGTGGAGCTCAAAGGATTCTGCAAATAAGAAATGAGCACATCAGCTTTATCCTTTGATTTCCAGTCGCGGAGAGCTTGTGCTTCTTTTACTATGATAACCTGGCGCTCTGCCATCATAGGAAAACGCTTGGCAGCTCCTACTATTTCTTCCAGAGAAGTATCGCCACCGTAAAGAATGGTTTGGTTAAAATCACGCTCTGATTCTTCTAGTGCATTTTTTTCTATATGATAAGAAATCTGGTCTATATAAAATGTCTCTTCGCCCGTAAGAAAGTAAACGGGTTTGTACTCACCAGATTTGAGTTCTTTTATAATCTCATTAAACGTCATCTACTTGAATCTCAAATGCCTTACAGACCTTCCGTTATTCATGATTTCCTGTAAAGACTGAATCCCTATTTCTAAATGGTCACTCACATAGTTTTGGGTAATGGCTTCATCACTCTTGCTGGTTTTAACCCCATGCGGAACCATAGGCTGGTCACTTACCAGTAGAAGTGCTCCGGTAGGAATTTTATTAGCAAAACCTGCTACAAATAACGTAGCTGTTTCCATGTCTATAGCTGTAGCTCTGAGCTTTCTTAAGTACTTTTTAAATTTCTCATCATGCTCCCAAACTCGTCTATTCGTAGTGTAGATAGTTCCCGTCCAGTAATCTTTAGCGAAATCTCTTATTGTAGAAGAAACAGCCCGCTGTAAAGCGAATGCAGGAAGAGCGGGAACAGCTTTCGGCATATAATCATTAGAAGTTCCTTCACCTCTAATGGCTGCCAATGGCAATATGTAATCTCCAAGTTTATTTCTCTTCTTCAGTCCTCCACACTTTCCTAAGAACAAAACGGCCTTAGGAGAAATAGCAGAGAGTAAGTCCATAATAGTAGCTGCATTAGGACTTCCCATTCCGAAGTTGATAATGGTTAGATTTTCGTAAGTAGCACTAGGCATAGCCTTGGTTAAACCTTTCACATCTACCTTATACTTATCAGCGAACTGGAATACGTACTTATTAAAGTTTGTGAGTAAAATATACTCTCCGAAGCTTTCTAGAGGAACTCCAGTGTACCTCGGTAGCCAGTTATTAACGATTTGTTCCTTAGTTTCCATATAGAGGTCAAAGATGGTAATTTCGCTCCCTTTATTTTTCCTAATTTGGTTAAAGTTATGAAGCACACTTATCCACTTTTAAACCTTCCCACTGGTTCTTTAGAATTAGCAGAAAAAGAAGGACATGTAAAGGTGAAATGTGTGATTAGAAAAAGATGGATAATACTGACTCCTGAAGAATGGGTTAGACAGCATTTCATCCAATACTTGGTTAGAGAAAAAGAATTCCCTCTTAGCTTAATGAAGGCAGAACGCCAGATTCCAGTCAACGGCACTAAGAAAAGGTTTGACTTAGTATGCTATGATAATCGAGGCAGAATGATTGTTTTAGCTGAGTTTAAAGCTGCTTCTGTTCAGCTTTCGGAGGCTACTTTCGACCAAGCGGCTAGGTATAATTTAGAGTTAAAAGTTCCGTTGGTAATTATCTCTAATGGATTGACTCATTTTTGTGCAGAGGTGAATCATGAAAGTGGTAGCTTTTCATACCTAAATGAAATTCCTAAGTATGAGGAAGCTATGAGGAAATCGAATTAAACCCGGATTATGCGTTAGGGCTTCGTAATGAGGTTTTAAACCACAAAGAAATCATGACTTTTATGAAATTCAGCATAGCATCGCTATGGTTAATTTCAAAAAGTCAGTGATGGTCACTGAGCAAAGTCGAATGTGAACGTTTGATTTCAAAGTGGTTTGATACCGTAATAGATTCTCTAATGCATATTTCGGGTTAAATTTGCACCGCGAAAAAAAAGAAGAGATGGATTTAAAAGATTTACTGGCTATATCAGGCAAACCGGGACTTTACAAAACAGTAGGGCAAAATAAAAACAGCCTCATAGTAGAGTCATTAATAGACAAGAAGAAAATGCCAGTTTATTCTGCTCACAAAATCAGTGCGCTGGATGATATTAGTATATACACTTATGAGGAAGACATTCCGTTAAAGGAGGTTTTCATTAAAATAGCAGAAAAGGAGAACGGAGGAAAAGCCATAAGTCATAAATCAAGTGCTGCTGAGCTTAAAGCTTACATGTCTGAAGTGCTCCCAGATTATGATGAAGAACGTGTGTATGTCTCAGATTTAAAGAAGGTTTTTAACTGGTATAATAGTCTGCAAGAGAATAATCTGATAGACCTTAATGCCACGGAAGAATCTGACGCTGAAGAAGCAGAATAAAACCACCTAAATGTTACTGGAGAAAAGAAAAAGAAGCTATCTATCATCTGAATTTTCCATTCTAAAATGGGAAACTGTAGAACCTGTATACAAAGAGCTTTTAGGCAGAGAAATTCAAGATGCAGAGGAGTTCAGAAATTGGCTGCGAGACTGGGATGAACTGTCTGCTGCTATGGAAGAAGAATATGCTTGGTGTTACATTAAGATGACGGTAAACACTAAGGATGAAGAAGCTTCTGCTAATTACAAACATCTCATTACTGAAATTAGCCCTAAACTCAGCCCGCTTGGGAATGAGCTAAATGAGAAAATCCATAATTCTCCTTTTAAGTCTGACCTTAATGGCGAAGCTTATGAAATTTGGCTAAAAGGAATTCAAACCTCCATAGACTTATTCAGAGAAGAAAATATTTCTATAAACACAGAAATTCAGCAGCTTACGCAAAAGTACAGCGCTATCTGTGGTGCGCTTGGGGTGGAAATTAATGGCCAAACGCTAACGATGCCAGCAGCAGGAAAACTGCTGCAAAGTTCAGATAGAAAAGTGAGGAAAGAGGCTTATGATGCTATAAATGCTGTTAGAAGTGAAAGGAAAGATGAGATTAACGAACTCTTTAATTCCTTAGTAAATAAAAGGACTACTGTAGCTAAGAACGCTGGATTCGATAATTTTAGAGATTATAAGTTTGTAAGCCTCGGTAGGCTGGATTTTACCAAGCAAGACTGCTTTAATTTCCATGATAGTGTAGCTAAAGTAGTGACTCCCTTAGTAGATGAAATTCTAGAAAGGAAAAAAGAAAAATTAGGTCTGGATGATTTAAGACCTTGGGATGTCAGTGCTACGCTACCAGGATTAAAGCAGTTAAAACCTTTTTCTACTTCGGAGGAATTAATAAAAGGGAGTATCTCAGTTTTCGGTGAGATAGACCCGTACTTCGGTCAGGCGCTAGCCGATATGAAAACGCTGGGCCATTTAGATTTAGCTTCTAAAGATGGTAAAAGCCCTGGTGGTTATAATTATCCACTTTATGAAAGCGGAGCACCGTTCATCTTCATGAATTCTGTAGGAACTCCTAGAGACTTAGTAACTATGATGCACGAAGGAGGACATGCGGTACATTCCTTTCTGACTCATGATATGGAGCTCTGCGCTTTTAAATCTTGTCCTAGTGAAGTGGCGGAATTAGCGTCCATGAGCATGGAGCTGATGAGCTTGCATCTATGGGATGAGTTCTATACTGATGAAGTCGAACTTAGGAGAGCTAAAAAAGAACACCTAGAAGATTGTATTATGGCGCTTCCATGGATAGCCATGGTAGATAAATTTCAGCATTGGATTTATGAGAATCCTAACCATACCTCGGAAGAAAGAGAACAGGAATGGTTAAAGATTAATGCAGAACTCGGAAATCACGTGGTGGATTGGGATGGTCATGAAGCTCAGAAAGCCAATTCATGGCAGAAACAGCTGCATATATTCGAATTGCCGTTTTACTACATAGAATATGGAATGGCTCAATTGGGTGCCATAGCCATGTGGAAGAATTTTAAGCAGAATCCAGAAAAGTGCATTTTAGATTATAAAAAAGCCTTGGGCTTAGGTTATACCAAGAGGGTTCCTGAGATATACAAAGCGGCAGGAATTCAATTTAACTTTTCAGCTGAATATATTTCGGAACTAATGACTTTCTTAAAGGCTGAGCTGAGTAGGCTATAACTCATAATACATGAGTTTGTGTGGGCCTATTTTAGGAACTTCATAAAAGTCTCCTTTCACTTTGAAGCCGAGTTTAGCATAAAAACCGAGTGCTACTTCACGTGCGTGGCACCATAAGATTTCTGTTCCCTGGCGGTGCAATACTTTGATAGCTTCCTCCACAACAGCGCGTCCAGCATTTAATCCTCTGGACTCCAAATCAGTGGCCATAGCTCTGAGCTGATACTGTTTTTTAGATGAATCCAAATCAGGATTTTTATTTTGGAATAGCGAACAAATACTAATGATTTCATCATCTTGAAAAGCTCCTAAATGAATAGCATCTTTTCGGGTGTCAATATCGATGTTACAGTCTTCTTGTAACTCTATATGTGGCCAAAGAACTCTGTGCCTAAGAGGTTTACACTGATCAGGATTAATCTTCTTCACTATCATCTGTAAAATACTTGTTGAGTGCGCGTCTATCTTTTTTAGTTGGTCTTCCTAGTCCCTTATCTCTCACTGCTCTGTTAGCCTCACGAATCATATCCAGTTTGTGTAACTCTTCTTTAGGTGTAATATCCTGAACATATTCCGGTACCAGTTTAGCACCTACTCGGCTTTTAGGAAAATCTAACACTTTATAAGAAAAGAAAACTGGGCCTTTCTTCACTACTATTTCATCATCTATAGTTAAAAGCCTAGAAGGTTTAACCAGTTCATCATTTACAATTACATGATTACTCTTACACTCCTTAGTAGCCAAGCTACGTGTTTTAAATATTCGAACTGCCCATATGTATTTGTCTATCCTCATTTTTTACCTAACCATAATTACTTCTTTTGGCCGGATAATTGCTTATATTCGTGTCAGCTTTAATTAAAATATATTTAGTGATGATAAAATTAAGAACTTTTGTGGTGTTAGGCTCGGTACTATTAACTACTGGGGCATTATCTGCTCAGAATGTAAACACCACAAGTGAAGAAGAAAGAAGAGCTGCCTTAACAGAAGCTAAAAGTGAAATACAATCTATGACTGAGGCTATGGAAATTTCTGGAAAAAAGTCAGCAGTTTTTGGTAGCATTATGAAAGAATACAATGATAAGGTTACCTTTTCTAAGAATAAAGGTTTGTCAGAGAGAGAGCTTAAAAGAGTGCTAGAGAGATTAGATGAAGAAAGAGATGCAGAAATCAAGAATATCCTGAGTGATGGAGAATTCAAACGTCTTCAGACTTGGAGGACTGAAAAAGAAAAAATGGAAGCAGAAATAGAAGATGAAGCTTCTAAACCCACCAGACCTGTGATTCAGACTAGTGAACCGGTGAGAGTAGGACAACCAGTCGATAAGTAGAAACAATCTAAAATATTAATGAAAAAAATCCCTGATGACTAATCATCAGGGATTTTTTTATCTGCGTTTAAATTATACAGCTATTATTCGTAATACTACGGATTCACTTTTTCTGTAAACAATTAAAACTGGTCCTCTTCGGTTCGCAGATTTTTAAATGACATAATCGAGGATTGATATATTTCTCAATATTCTGTAACAGAACCTAAACTCTAAGAGTATAAACCTGCTGAATAACGGCTGTAAGCACCAGAAAATAATAGCTAATAAACTGAAAATCAGTGTAAAAATACCATTGGCTATTACGGTCTGTCTTTTTATATTTGCGGCTCTTTAAAAATAAACCATAAACAATGGAAAACAGAAGTGCGATTTGGATCTTTACGGTGTTGCTAGTGCTAGCATGTCTGTACCAATTATCATTTAACTTTTTCTCAAACAAATTTGAATCTGATGCTGAAATTATAGCAGCTGAACAAGTTTCTGAAATGGACTTGACAAATGTTGACGAAAGTCTTCTTGTAGATTCTTTGAAGAGAAAATATCTGATAGACAGTGCAGGTGCTCAAGCATACCCAGTTTTAGGTCATAGCTACAGAGATGTAAAAGAGCAGGAGTTAAATCTTGGTCTTGACCTTCAGGGAGGTATGAGCGTAACGCTAGAAGTATCCGTACCAGAACTAGTAGAAAATTTAAGCGGTAAGTCTAAGTTCCCAGCTTTTAAGAAAGCTATGGAAGAAGCTAGAGAAGCCCAGAACAACTCTAATGATGATTTCATCACATTATTTGCTAATGCGTGGCAAAACAATAAGCCAACATCTGAAGAGAAACTTCCTAAAATCTTTATCAATAGAGATTACACGGAAAAGTTCCAGAGTGCTAAAACAGACGATGACGTAATAGAGATTCTTAGAACTGAAGCTGAAACAGCTATAGACAACACAGAGAATATCTTAAGACAAAGAATTGACCGTTTCGGTGTAGCTCAGCCTAACATCCAGAGACAGTCTTCTACAGGTAGAATATTAGTAGAATTAGCAGGTATAGATAATCCAGACAGAGTTATAGATATCATTAAAAGTACGGCTAACCTTGAGTTCTGGCCAGTATTTGAAAATACTGAAGTAGTAGGAGGAAAAGCAGTTTTCCAATACTTAGAAGAATTAGATTCTGTAGTAGCTAAGTATAAAGATCCTAAAGCATATAAGGAGGAAATGTTTACTATAGACAGCATCCCTGCTTTAGACTTAACTACGAACGAACCATTAAAAGATATCAATGGAGAAGATTCTGTTACGGTAAACAGAACTTTAAATCCTGATGTGTTCACAAGAAGATACCCAATAGGTGCTTATACGAATGGTTACGGTTCTAATGGACAGGGAGGAATTCCAAGATCGTCTGTAGTATTCCGAGTAACTTCTGAAGGAAAGGATAAGGTAAACGAAGTATTAGAAGCTAAAGACGGGAGTGGAAACTTATTCGCTAGTAGAATCATTCCTGAAAACATGCTTTTAAGATGGTCTGCTAAGCCAGATGTAGATGATAACGGAACCGAGTTCTATGCTCTTTATGCACTGAATGATGCCTCTAGAAGAGAAAAAGCTGACTTAGATGGTGGAACTATTACTAATGCGTTGCAAAGTTTCGACCAGTACGGTGGAGTAGAAGTAACCATGCAAATGAATAGTGAAGGAGCTCAAAAATGGGGAACCATGACGCAAGTAGCTTATGACGGTGATCCACAAAGACCTAATAAAGCGATAGCTATCACTCTGGATGGACTAGTTTATAGTGCACCTTCTGTGAACTCACCTATCTTAAATGGTAACTCTTCTATTTCTATGGGAGCTGGTACTTATGCTCAGCAAGTAGAAGAAGCTACAGATTTAGCTAACTTATTAGAAGCAGGTTCACTTCCTGCTCCGGCTAAGATTGTGAATACGGATATTGTAGGGCCATCTTTAGGAGCTGAGAATATTCAGAAAGGAAGCTGGTCTTTCATTATAGCTCTTTTAGTAATCATGGCTTACATGATTTTCTATTACAGTAGAGCAGGTATTGTTTCAGATATAGCTTTAATACTAAACATCTTCCTATTAATAGGTGGTTTAGCAGCTATAGGAGCTACACTAACACTTCCAGGTATAGCTGGTTTAGTACTTACACTTGGTATGGCGGTAGATGCTAACGTACTTATCTATGAAAGAATTAGAGAAGAGATGAGAGCCGGTAAAGGTTTAAAAGCAGCCCTTACAGAAGGATATCAGAAAGCTTACTCAGCTATCTTTGATGCTAACATTACCACGTTACTTACAGCTATTGTGCTGTTTGTATTCGGTTCGGGAGCTATCAAGGGATTCGCTACTACGCTTATCATAGGTATCTTCACTTCACTGTTCTCAGCTATTGTAATCACTAGATTAATTTTCTGGAACAGATTAGACAAGAAGAAAAGCATCGCTTTCTCTACACCTACTACTAAGAACTGGTTCACTAATATGAACTATAAGTTTGTAGATAACAGAAAGAAATTCTATATCGTTTCAGGAATTATAGTAGCAGCTGGTTTAGCAGCGCTATTTAGCGGAGGTTTAAATTACGGTGTAGAGTTCAATGGTGGTAGAGAAAACACCTACCAGTTCACATCTACCATAAACACTGACGATATTAGAAGTTCACTTTCAGATGCGTTCAAAGGAAGCAGTATCACAGTTAAAGACTTAGGAACAGCTAAGGACAAAATC
>CAZTVP010000035.1:0-11260 GCA_964616995.1 uncultured Comamonadaceae bacterium | reverse complement strand
GTTATGAAAAAATCATGAACAAAATGATACAAGGGGAAGTAGTAAAGACTATTCCTATCTATCAGACAGAAATGGTGATTATGAAAGTAGATTAGTCAATCCACTTTTTTTCAAAGATGTATTTCTTACTAAAAAAGTTCAGCACAAACCGAATTCCAGTTACCGCTATCATACAAATCGTATCTATCCATTTCTGAGGCCAGCTAACCATTACGCTTAATTCTTTGATAAAAAAGTCAATTAGATAAGCACCTACCAGAGTGGTCAGAATAGAAGCACTAATAGACAGAAAAAATATAGTACTCAACTTCCTTTTAGCTTCGAAGATGAAGGTCTTTTGAATGATGAAATTCACGCTAATCCCTATAGCTGCGGCAGCCAAGTATGCGGTGAATGATGGGAGTATGTTACTGAACACAAATACAAACAGCAGAAACTCCACCGCTGTGGCTATAATGGAACCCAATCCAAATTTAAAGACAGAGCCTAAAAACTTAAGCGTAAAAAACTTCTTCATTAGCTCTTTTTTAGCAGTTTGTTCTGCTCTTCCATTAGCTTCTTAAGTTCACTTAGAAGTTCTATCTCCTTAGGCGTACTTACTGTAGTATCCTCAGTATCTTGTGCTTTGTTTCTCAGCCTATTCATAATTTTTATCACTACAAAAACCGTCAAGGCTATTATCAAGAAGTCTATCAAATTCTGAATCAGTAATCCATACCTG
The DNA here is from genome assembly GCA_964616995.1 of uncultured Comamonadaceae bacterium. Taxonomy (GTDB): domain Bacteria; phylum Bacteroidota; class Bacteroidia; order Flavobacteriales_D; family Sanyastnellaceae; genus ASP10-05a. The sequence continues at coordinate 10,539 of CAZTVP010000035.1, read as the reverse complement.
ATGGAGGAATCAGTAGTAAGGTTGTATTTTAAATAGCTAAAATCTATTCCTCCTGTGAGAATACCCAGAATCGGCATAAAGACATCTTTAACTAGAGAATCTATAACCTTATTGAAAGCTGCACCTATGACCACTCCCACGGCTATATCTATCATGTTTCCCTTTACGGCAAACTCTTTGAACTCCTGAATCATACCTTTCATTCTAGTTTGTTTTATCAGCAGACAATCGAGTTTAATCGTAACTAAATTTTATAGGGATAGTGTATCGCACTTTCACTGGTCTTCCTCTTTGCTTACCAGGAATCATAGGTGACAACTGACTAACGGCTTTGAGAGCAGATTGATTGAGCTTCTCAGAAGAACCTTTAAGTAGCTTTACTTGTTCTATATTTCCTAATTCACTGACCACGAAAGAAACGTACACTCGAGAGCTTGGAAGTTCTTCTGCTTCCTCAGAACTTAATTTAAGAATTTGGATATTTTTCTGAATCTCATTGATGATAGCTACTTGGGTACAACTTTCTCTTTCAGAATTTAAAACACCCTCACATGATTTATGCGCTGGCATTTGTTCTACAATCGTGTAAACAGGCTCCTCCTCTTCTACCTCAGGCATGATTAATTCACCATCGTAATCAAACAAACTCTCATCTGTGGGAGGAGTTGGAGGTGGTGGCGGAGGTGTATCAGTAACTTGAGCAGTAAGTAACCCGCCATAAAGGACTATAACTGTCAGAAGTGCCGAATGTTTCATTCAGCCAAATTACATAAAAGAACTGAAGCGTATTCTTAAAGTCTATGGAGATAAATGAGGAAGTATGTGGTCAAAAGTACTTTGATCGCATAGCGAATTAGAATCAGAAGCCAACTTGAATTCTAAGCTTGTACCGCTCTAAAAGCGCATACTTGCACTTCATGAGTTCCTGTTTTAAAACTGGGATTTGAGAACGGTCAAACTCATCAGCATTGACCTTTAAGAAGTTTTCCTGCATTTGGTTGACTATTTCAAAAGCATATTGAGCTTGAAAATATTCACAGTATCCACCAATCTGACTTAAGATTCTCTTACAGTTCTGAACATTCTCAGCATTCAACTCATGAAGGAAAACATGCATGGATTTTTCTGCCACTTCAGTTATGAAATATGTAGCACTACTGAGATATACATCAGAAGGATTATCCATAAGATAGTATCCATTATACTTAGGTTTTTTCACTTCAGATTGAGAAAGATTCAGCTGGTTGATATTGAAAGTCATATTTTCAGTTTTACACTTTATTTCTACGGTGCAATAAACTGTAACGCTTCAACAAATCCTGTAGGAGTTGGCTTTGTATAGGTTAAGCATTTTCTTACACTAGACGCATGTCATTCTTAAAAAAGTAGGTTTTAAAGAGTAGATAGGAACTCCTTAATAATCCTTCTTACTTCAGCATTATATTTGCTCTATCCGTAATACTTTGTCCTATTAAACCTGTCATAAGTATATTCGTTTCACTATTATTCTGCTGTGCAATTCACGGCCAGAAGGACATATCAGGAAATGTCATCACCCCTGAAAAAGAACCTGTGCCTTTTGCTAACATCTATTCTTCCATTGACCAAGCAAGTGCCAATGTGGACGGCATATTTACCATTAAAGTCTCAGAATCGGATACACATATTTTAGTATCTGCCGTGGGTTATGATACGGATTCCATAGCCATCGACCAGAAGTACACTACAGCCATACTAAGAGAAGCTACCATAGAAATGGATGATGCTGTAGTAACGGCATTAGGAATCAAAAGAGAAAAGAAATCCATAGGCTATGCTATTACTGAGCTAAAGTCTAAAGAAATAGAACTCAATTCTGACCCTAGCGTGGTCAATAGATTGGCTGGAAAAGTAGCTGGACTGAATATTAGTTCAACTAATGGTGGAGCGGGTACTTCCAGCAGAATCATTCTTAGAGGAAATAACTCGCTTAGTAGGAATAGCCAGGCCTTAATAGTGGTAGATGGTGTTCCTATTAACAACAACACGAACAGTAATTCAGGTGATGAATGGGGCGGTCGAGATTTCGGAAACGGTGTTTCTGATATTAATCCTGATGATATAGAATCTATTTCTGTTCTGAAGGGAGCTTCTGCCTCTGCTCTTTATGGTTCAGCAGCCAAAAATGGAGTCATACTAATAAGCACTAAAAGCGGAGGAAAAAAACTGCGAGTGACCTATAATTCTCGATTTACAGTAGAATCTCCTTACATTCTTTACAATCTACAGAATAAATACGGAGCAGGAAGGAATGGCAAGTTTGAAGGAGCTTGGAACATGGTAGATGGTGTTCCAGTGTTCAGCACAGCTACAGATTTCAGTAAAGGAAGCTGGGGACCAGAAATGAATGGTCAAACAGTGATAGATTGGGATGGACAGGAAAGAGCCTTTGCACCGCAGCCTAATAATTACAAGGACTTTTTTAGACTAGGAAATATCTGGAACAACTCACTTTCTGTGGAGGGAAAAATCAAGGGAATCAACCTGAGGTTTTCTGCTTCTAACAATAAAACCAATGATATAGTTCCAGTAGCTACACTGAATAGAAACAATCTCTCGCTAAAGTTTGTAGGTGATTTAACCAAGAAGTTAAGCCTTAACGGTTATGTGAGTTATGTACAGAATAAGGCAGAAAACAGACCTGGACTTTCCGATTCCCACGATAACCCGAACAGGAATTTCATTCACATGCCAAGGCATATAAGCACATCTTCTCTAGAAAATTACATCCAAGATGAAGATGGCAATGAAGTAACTTGGTATGGCGCATGGAACTGGATGACTAATCCATACTGGAACATTCAGAATCAGCGGAATGGAGATACCAGAAACAGAGTGCTGGGAAACATTTCTTTGAGCTATAAATTCTCTGATAATCTAACTGCTACGCTTCGTACTTCTCCAGATTCTTACCGAACGGAATACTTTAATATCAATGCACAGCAAGGGCTCATTAGCTCACTAGGTGATTATTCTACCAACACCATTACTCAGAATCTTATTAATACTGATTTTTTAATTCGTTACCAAAATCAATTCTCTGAGAAATTCAAGTATTACTTGAACTTGGGAGGAAATGCCATGTATTGGGAACGCACCACACTTTCACAGAACACTTCTGGTGGACTGATAGAACCCAATGTTTATTCACTGGAAAATAGCGTGAATCCTATTTTCTTCAGGAACTTTCTAGCTGAAGCAGCTAAAAACTCGCTTTACGGCTTTGGTCAGTTGGAATACGATGGATTTCTTTACTTAGATTTAACCACCAGAAACGATTGGTCTTCTACCCTTCCAGAAGGTCAAAATTCTTTCTTGTATAGCTCAGCCAGTTTAGGATTTGTGTATTCTGAATTATTCAACCGAGATAGAATCAGCGAAAAATTCTTCTCATTCGGCAAACTGAGATTGTCGTATGCAGAAGTTGGTAATGAAGCTGACCCCTATCAGCTAGAAACTACCTATCAGAAAGTGGATAACGAAGGATTCGGGAATTCTCAGTTCATCAGCAGAACCGTTCCTAACTTAGGATTGGTTCCAGAGCTTGACAATTCTGTAGAAATCGGTTCTGAGACTAAGTTCTGGCACAACCGACTGGGAATCGATTTTACTTGGTATCATAATACCAGTTTCAACCAAATCAGTACCATTCCACTTTCAGCTGCTTCAGGTTATGCATTTGCCGTGGTGAATAGTGGAATAATTATCAATAGAGGTGTCGAGCTGCAGTTGAACGCGACTCCTATCCAAAAGAAAAACTTCGAGTGGAATGCGAACATAGCCTATGCTAAGAATTACTCAGAGGTTAAAGAGTTAGGAGAAAACGTAGAAAGTTCTATACTCTACGAGCACTGGCGACTGAGCATAGAAGCCAGACCTGGAAATCCTTATGGAGATATCGTTGGATTTGGGTTCATGAGAGACGAAGCTGGAAATGTATTAGTTGACCAAAACGGTATGGTCATCAAAGACCCTACTCCTAAAGTCTTGGGGAACTTCACTCCTGACTTTATGCTTTCGCTCAGTCAGAATTTCAAGTATAAAAACTGGACAGCTTCTATTCTTATTCACGGTCAGATAGGTGGAGACATTTACAGCGGTACTAACATGTATGGAAATGGTTATGCTGGAAACTTTGTAGAATCTTTAGAAGGACGTGAAGAATGGTATGCTTCAGAGGCGGAAAGAGAAGCCGCAGGTGTATCTTCAGAAGACTGGATTCCCACCGGGGGCCAACTCATAGAAGGAGTTTACGCTGAAGGAACCACAATTAATGGAGTAGATGTAAGCGGTCAAACCAACCAAACCTACTTGAATCCATTCGACTACTACGAGCGAGTTTCTAGATGGCAAGATGAAATTCACGAACCATTCGTTTATGACGCCTCTTTTGTAAAACTGAGAGAGATGAGCATTGGTTATAATGTGCCGACTAGCGTTGCAAAGAAATTGAAATTAAGAACTTTAAATATTGGAATATTTGGCTCTAACTTGTGGCTCATTCATAGCAATGTGCCCAACATAGACCCAGAAAGTTCCCTAACCAACGGAAATGGACAAGGCTATGAACTGTACGCCTATCCGAATAGAAGAAGTTTTGGGATGTATTTGAAAGTATCGATTTAGAAACAATGAATTTAAAACTCTACATATCATTTCTTATCCTAATAGCCCTAACCTTTAGCGCTTGCAAAACCGACCTAACAGACCTGAACGTGAACCCAAATGATTCGCTAGAGTCTGACCCTGAGTTACTTTTTAAACACTCAGTAAGAAGAGGGATGAGCAACTATTTAACTGCTACCAATTTGGAGTACAATGGTATTGCGCACTGGACAATGTACTTTGCTGCTCGTGGTGGAATTAATGAGAACATACCTTACGTTTCTCCTCCAGGTGGAGATGCTTACTGGCAAGAAGCTTATGTAGATGCCATGAATAATGCCCAGGTCATTATCGACAGAGAAGAATCGGCAGAGGAAGACTACAGTAGCTTAAAAGCAGTAGCACTGATTTGGAAGACTTATATAGCTCACAGAATTACGGATTTGTGGGGAGCTATTCCTTACTCTCAAGCGTTGCAAGGGAATCCTGAACTGAGCTTCGCTCCTACTTATGATACTCAGCAACAGGTTTATGACAGAATGCTTGCGGATTTAGCCATAGCAGTAGAACAGATAGAAAATGGAACTTCGGTAATTACTCCAGAGGCTGATTTACTTTTTGGTGGAAATCTCCAAGGCTGGAAAGAGTTTGCCAATTCTCTTAGATTTAGACTAGCCATCAGAATTAGTGATGTAGATGAAGACATGGCTTCTGCTGTCTTGAATGAACTTCAGTCTGCTGAGCTATTTCAGTCTAACGCTACTTCTGCTGAATTTCAGTTCAATTCAGTGTTTAACAATCCAGTAAACGAAGCAGGAAACATTCGATTCTTTGAAGGAGAGCAGTATGTAAATCCAAGTAAATTCCTGGTAGATTTGCTGGTAGATTCTGATGACCCTAGAATCAAGTTTTATTTAGAAGAAGCAAGTTTATACGACACTTTCAATTTTTTAGACCAGTACAAAGGTGTTCCAAATCTACTTTCTTTTAATAGCGAGGAATGGGAAGATTACAATCTAGACGCTACCTTGGGTGACCCGAATGGCGAGTGGGGAGATGTTTCTAGAATTGGAGAATTCTTTATGAATAACGAAAGACCTGTTCCGCTCCTCTCCTACAGTGAACTTTGTTTTCTTCAAGCAGAAGCTGTGGTTAAAGGACTCTGGAATGCAAATGCAGATGAACTAGTAAGAGAAGGTGTGAGAGCACACATGGAACACATGAACTTCCATAATTATTCTGACCATGAAAACATAGATGCTGGAGATATAGATGATTATGTAAATGGTATTTCAGGGGTTGATTTAGAGGAGGTTATTACTCAGAAATGGATATTGCTGGCTTACGAGAATACGCTTGAATCCTTTGCAGAGCTGAGAAGAACAGGATTTCCTACCTTAGTAGATTTTTACGGAGATCCCATAGATATGAGCCTTTTTCCGAAGCGATTAAAATACCCAAACAGTGAACCTACGCTGAATCAAGAGAACTATTTAAACGCATTGGAACAACAAGGTCCTGATGAACTTACGACACCTATTTGGTGGTCAAATTGATACTTATATGAATAAACAATTACTGATTTTATTGCTGGCTGTTTTTGCATTGCACCTCGGATATAGCCAATCACCAGAAAACAAAAGCTGGTCTATCGACTACCCCACATGGAACGACAATGGAACGCCTGCCCTACACATAGACTGTGGAACGAGCGAGCTTTTCGACTTGCAGGGAGATTTTACCATAGAGCTTTGGGTGAGAGCTTGGAACTACGTGGAAAACAGAAAACTAATCGGTAGATGTTCCTCAGATGGAAGCTCATTTGAAGACGGCTACATCATGGGATTCACAGAAAACCAGGTGTACACAGAGTACTTCAACCCTACCAGCCAGCAAGTTCCGATTACTCCTAGCGGAACGCTACCCATAGATTCAGCCTACATTCACATGGCATCTGTATATTCTGTGAGTGAAAGCAAAATGTACAACTACATCAACGGTGAACTTTCTGGAGAAGCCGATTTGTTCCCAAGTCAGGCCATTACTGCTGAAACTGCTCCACTCATTATAGGAGCTGCCAGCTGGGGAGATTTTACAGCTTTTCAGTCGTATGGAGATATAGATGAAGTGAGACTGTGGAGCAAGCAGTTGACAGAAGATGAAATTCAAGCGCGCATGCACGCTGCACTGGAAGGAAATGAAGAAGACTTGGTGGCTTACTATAATTTCGACAATGCTGATGGCGACATGGTTCCAGATGAAGGGCCAAATAGCCTAGATGGAACACTGACCAATTCTGACCATATCAGCACAGGATTTTCACTTTCTGGTGCTCCTGTGGCAGATGTAAATATGAATGAAATGCAAGATGTGCAGGCTGCGTGGTACACTACCGAAGAGAATTTCCATAGAATTACTTCTGATAATGGTATGTCTGTGATTACCGATATAGTGGATAAAGAATTCTGGAGATACTTAGTGATGGGAAATACCGATGCTACGGGAATTACAGCAGATAATGCCTCTTCTACTTCTCCGCTAGACTTTAATAGAACCGCTAGAGAATGGTATGTGAAATGTTCACCTGGAATTAATGGAACTTTCACAGTGGATTTAGATGAAGCCGAAGGTAGTATGATTCAGGATGATTTTCCGTTGGAGCAGTATGCTCTGCTTTGGAGACCATCTACTGATTTAGATTTCATAGCTCTAGCTACTCCTACAAGCCCGATAGACGGAATTTTCCAGTTCCAAGAGTTTGACTTCATGGACGGTTATTATGCCTTTGGAGTTTCGGCTGAACCTTTTGAACTGCAAACAGGTTTGGCAGAGATTCAAACGGAAAAAACTTTTACGGTATTCCCTAACCCTTCGGCTGGAGAAGTGACTATTTCTGGTTTAGTTGCCGGAGATGAAATCTTGCTTTGCAACGCTTTAGGAAAACACATTAAAACCATAGTACCAAATCAGAATGATGTGAAGCTAGACTTAGCTAATGAGTCGAAAGGCACTTACTTCATTCATATTCAATCTAAAAACACAATTTTCACTCAACGAATAATACTTCAATAAGATGAAACACATTTATACTTTTCTTTCTTGTGCTTTACTGCTGGCCACTTCTGCTGTGGCACAGAATAACGCGCTCTATTTTGATGGCGCCAATAACAGAATAGGAATCACGGATGCTCCTTCACTTAATCCTTCTAGTGCGCTAACGCTAGAAGCTTGGATTAACGCTGAAGAATGGGCTAATGACATTTGGGCGGGTTCTATCATTTCTAAAGAAGCTGGTAATCCAGATGAAGGGTATTCTTTAAGGTGCGGTGCAAATGGCAGAGTTGGTTTCAACATGTCAATAGATGGCACATGGAATGAGTGCAATAGTCCAGAGATTTTAGGATTAAACACTTGGTATCACGTAGCAGGAGTTTATGATGGAAGTACCATGAAATTGTATCTGAACGGAGGATTGATTTCTACTACAAACGTTAGCGGAACTCACTCTGTGTCTGATGGTCTGCTAAATATTGGTGAAAATCCTACTTGGAATAACAGATACTTTACTGGAATTATGGATGAGTTCAGAATATGGGAGGTAGCCAGAACAGAGCAAGAAATTCAAGACTTTATGGCTGTAGAATTAGTGGGTGATGAAGCTGGACTAGCTGCTTATTATAACTTCAATGAAGGAACTGGAAACATGGTGGCAGACCTCACAGGAAATGGAAATGACGGTACGCTACTAAACATGGAAGAATCTGATTGGGTAAACGGTTTTGTGCCTGTAGAACAAGATTTAGGGGTTACAGGAATTATCTCTCCTTCTGTCATAGGTTCTGGGTTTTCGGATGCTGAAACAGTAAAAGTAGAAGTGAAAAATGTATCGAGTAATCCTGTGTCAAGCTTCGAAGTATCTTACCAAATAGATGGTGAGACAGAAGTTTCTGAAATGGTGAACCAAGAATTGGCTCCTTTTGAAACATACATTCACACGTTTACTGGTACAGAAAATCTATCTGGAGTGGATGTGCTGGACATAACGGCTAGAGTGAGCTTTGCAGATGATGACAACAATATCAATGATGAACTGGAAGCTTCTATAGAGCAGTCTTTGACTCAAATTCTTTTTGATGAAGAAAGACACAATTTTGGTTCTTTTGGTCAAACACATTTTAAGCCATTGGCCATGCCAGAGAACTTAGATGCTTATAGTGATATTATTCTTCACGTGGACCTCTTCTGCCCTACTGGTGGATGTGACCCTTGGGACCAAGCTGCTAAAGTGACACTGATTAAAGACAATGAGCGTTATGAGCTAGCGCGTTATATCACACCTTATGGAAAAGCTTGTGGTGGTTGGTCTTGGGATTTATCAGATTTCCGTTCACTAATGACAGGAAGTGTGACTTGGGAAAGCTTTGTGCAGGTTTGGGGTTCTTCTGGTTGGCTTGTAGATATGAGGCTGGAGTTCATAGAAGGAACACCTTCATGGGATAATGTAACGGTTCACAAGCTTTGGGATACGGATTACCAAGTGTATGGTGACCCCGGAATTTCTTATGATTTAGACCCTTACACTGTTTCTATAGGAGCAAATGCTGAGCAAGTGAAAATAAGAATGACCACTACAGGACACGGACAAGGAAACACTGGAAATGCAGCCGAGTTCATGAATCAAACACACCATATTCACATAGATGGAGAGGAAGCTTATGCACAAGACCTTTGGAGACCAGACTGCGGACAGAATGAATGTTCAGACCAGTTTGGAACGTGGACAGGAAGCAGGTTTGGCTGGTGTCCAGGGCAAGATGTACAGCCATGGATGCAAAACCTAAGCACAGATGAATACACGCCTGGTGGAGATGTAACCATTGATTATGTATTGGAAGAATACACCAACTTACTGAACACAGGTTATAACAATAATGGCCACACAGAACCATTCTACAGAATACACGGTTACTTAATAGAATACTCAGGAAATAACATAAGTGTAGATGAGCTAGCAGATAATGCTGAACTTAACATCTACCCTAACCCTAGTACTGGATTGTTCACGTTAACTGTTCCTCAAGGATTAAACGTAAACACAGTAGAAATTACTGACCTTAACGGAAGAGTGGTGATGACTGTCCCAGTAAATGGTGCGGTGCAATACGATATCAACCTCACCGACCTAGAAGCTGGCATTTACTTGTTAAATGCAGTTACCGCTCAGGGGACTTTGGTTTCTAAAGTGGTTAAGGAGTAAACAATTTTTAAGAAGAATACCTTAAAAATGTGCTACTTCATGATTAATGTTTTTGGCATTTACAATCTTCCTGTAAACCTACTGAATCAAAATAGGTTATCATTATTCCTTAAATAATTTCTACAAAATAACAGTCTAAACTTATGGATTTAAATGAATAATTTTGTTCCTTACATCAAATCGAAAATATCCATTTATGGTTATGAAACAGAAATCCTGATAAGCTCATCTAAGAACTTTAATCTTGTAGTATTAACCTTATTCATTAGAAGTGTATCTGAGTCCACAATTAAAGCCCCAGAATAGCTGAAATGACATGACTCATTGTTATAAAGATTCTGCATGTCTAGCAAAAACTTGTTTATGAGTGACTCATATCGTTTCAAAGTATTGTCATTTGAAATATCATTGTAAAAATCATTGAAAAAATCTATGGTTTGTGATTTCCAAGTTTTGACTGTTCGAGACTTAAATACAATACTTAAAAATTCTTCTACTTTAGAAGCTTCTTTTTGAAGTATAATCTTTTCTTCATTTGAGAGTGATTTCACATCGCTAATTGTAACAATTTCAGAACTCTTAGCAGACACTATATTCATTACCATTTCTAATCTAAGCATTCTCGTTCTTAAATTTTT
>CAZTVP010000034.1:0-11503 GCA_964616995.1 uncultured Comamonadaceae bacterium | reverse complement strand
ACAGTTTGTTTGACGGTATTTTCACTCCTTACGCGGGTATAGGAGGAGAACTGATGAAGAATAGGTATAGAACTATTGCGGAGCAAAATCCATTCGTGACGAACTTCCTTATAGAAGACCGAATAAATGAGGATGTGATTAGAAACACTGACCAAAAGTTTGATTTATACGGAGGTATCAGAGGTAATATTTCTAATGACATGAGCTTTAATGCGCGTATCAGCAGAGCTGCGTTTGATGATTTTATCTACTTCGTAAACGACACCATAGTCACCCAAGGAAATAGATTCAGAACCGAGTATGGCGACTTAAGAAGAACTACGGTAACAGGAGAAATCACTTACAATGCAGATGATAAAATTCAGTTCTTCGGGAGAGCGGATTTCTTCATTTATGATGAGCGCGAAATGGAAGAGCCGTGGAACCAGCCGAATAACAAGTTCTCTATCAGTGCTAGCTATAACATAGAGCAGAAACTGATAGCTGAGTTAGAAGTATCAGCACTAGGAAGCAGAAGAGCTAAATCACTAGTAGAAATCTTAAACACATCTGGCGAAAACCCAGAAATGGGAGAGCGTGTAGATGACGATGGAAATATCTACTACGTGTACGAATTAGACCCATTTATAGACGTTACCCTAAAAGGTGAATACCGCTACACCAAGCGTTTAAGTGTCTTCGGGCAGATAAACAACATGATAGCAGGAAAATACCAGCGTTTTAACGCATATCCTGTCCAGCGATTGAATATTCTAGCTGGGGCGACTTATAGTTTCTAAGGTTTGATGTTCGCACGTTCGACTTCGCTGCGCTTCGCTCAGTGACCGAGGTTCGAGGTTCGAGGTTCGCTCGAACGTCTTCGCTTCGCTCAGTGGGCAGGTTCGTGGTTCAGGGTTCGAAGTTTGAAGTTTCGAATTGTAGCTGACTGAGTGTCTCGGCTGAGCCGAGATGTATCGAAGGCTGCGGTTACGAAGTTCTCAGTTCTCAGTTCGCAGATTGAAATCGTGCACGAGCGCACCTTTTAGGCGATGCACTGAGCTTCGTTCGAATGTGGATGGGGCAGCGGGAGGCGGTTGAAACCCACTACTTTCTGACCTATTTCAGAGGAAAAACAGCTCTGTTTTTGGCATAAAAAACCCTTCAATTCCCACCAGAACGCCCAACTTCAAACCTCCAACAATTCAACCCAAAAACCCCTTTGTGAATAAACCGTGAAAAATGTGGATAAAGGCTTGGTTTTACTGGTGTTGCACCGCGGAATAACCCTGTGAATTTCGTATCTTTACTATATAGAAAATCGCTAGTTAATCCAGCGGTTTTTTTCATGTTTTACGATTAAGATTTTAAAAGATATATAGAATGAGTGACGAACCAAAAAAAGGATATGACGCCAGTAGTATTCAGTCCTTAGAAGGAATGGAGCATGTGAGGTTAAGACCTTCCATGTATATTGGTGATGTAGGAGTGAGAGGTTTACACCATCTGGTGTATGAGGTGGTAGATAACTCCATAGATGAGGCGTTGGCAGGCCACTGTGACACAGTACACGTGTCTATTTTAGAAGGAAATGGAATTAGAGTGTCTGACAACGGAAGAGGAATTCCAGTCGGTTTACACGCTAAAGAAGGCGTTTCTGCACTGGAGGTAGTTATGACAAAAATAGGTGCCGGAGGTAAATTCGATAAAGATTCTTATAAAGTTTCTGGTGGTTTGCACGGTGTGGGTGTTTCTTGTGTGAACGCACTTTCTAACTCGCTGAAGGCTGAGGTATTCAGAGAAGGAAAGCACTATGTGCAGGAGTACGAGAAAGGAAAAGCACTTTACCCAGTTAAAGAAGACGGTACTACAGACAAGAGAGGAACTACAGTTACGTTCATGCCTGATGATACCATCTTTGAAGTATTGGAGTACAATTACGAAACGCTTTCTGCACGTTTAAGAGAGCTAGCTTTCCTAAACAAAGGTCTGAGACTAACCATCACTGATGAGCGTGTGAAAGATGAGGAAGGAAACTTCGTTTCAGAAGAATTTTTCTCAGAAAGAGGACTTCAGGAGTTTGTAGAATACATAGATGCTACCAGAGAGCAGCTAATGTCTAAAGTGATTCACATCACTGGAGAGAGAAACGGTGTTCCAGTAGAAGTAGCCATGACTTACAATACTTCTTTCAATGAGAACATTCACTCTTACGTGAATAATATCAATACCCACGAAGGAGGAACACACCTTTCAGGATTTAGAAGAGGTCTTACCAATACGCTGAAGAAGTACGCAGACTCTTCAGGTATGCTAGACAAGCTGAAGTTCGAGATAGCGGGTGATGACTTTAGAGAAGGACTTACGGCAGTAGTTTCTGTAAAAGTTGCAGAGCCACAGTTTGAAGGACAGACCAAGACCAAACTTGGTAACAGAGAAGTAACAGCTCCAGTTTCTCAAGCAGTGAGCGAGATGCTTTCTGATTACTTGGAAGAAAATCCTCAGGATGCCAGACAGATAGTTCAGAAAGTAATTTTAGCAGCTCAAGCCAGACATGCAGCGCGTAAAGCGCGTGAAATGGTGCAGCGTAAAAACGTAATGAGCGGAAGCGGACTTCCTGGAAAGCTATCTGACTGTTCAGAAAAAGACCCAGCTTTATGTGAAGTCTATCTAGTGGAGGGAGATTCTGCAGGTGGAACAGCCAAGCAGGGGAGAGACAGAGTATTCCAAGCTATCATGCCGCTCAGAGGTAAGATTCTGAACGTGGAGAAAGCAATGCCGCACAAGATTTTTGAGAACGAAGAAATCAAGAATATCTACACGGCACTGGGAGTAAGACTAGGAACAGAAGATGATGCCAAGGCCCTGAACCTAGAAAAGTTACGTTACCACAAGGTAATCATCATGTGTGATGCCGATGTAGATGGTAGCCACATAGAAACGCTAATTCTTACGTTCTTCTTCCGTCACATGAGAGAGCTCATAGAGAACGGTTATGTGTATATAGCCACTCCACCACTTTACTTGGTAAAAAAAGGGAGCAAGAAAGCCTATGCATGGGATGATGACCAGCGAGATAGACTCATTCAAGAGTTCAAAGGAGCAGGTTCAGAAAGCAGTGTGGGAATACAGCGTTACAAAGGTCTTGGGGAGATGAACGCAGAGCAGCTGTGGGACACTACCATGAATCCTGAGTCTAGAACACTAAGACAAGTGACCATAGAAAACGCCTCAGAGGCGGATAGAGTATTCTCTATGCTGATGGGAGATGAAGTTCCACCGCGTAGAGAGTTCATAGAGAAAAACGCGCGTTACGCCAATATTGATATCTAACCGCAGAGGTTAAATACTGTTTTAGAAAAACCGGCTTCGTTTGAGGTCGGTTTTTTTGTTGTAGGTGCGGTGCAATGGGGGTTTTGGTTTTTTGATTATGAGGTGAGTTTTAGTGTTGGGTTGGTGTGGTTGATTGAGATTTGTTTTATTATTGGTAGAATTAATGAATGGTTTTGTTCATGCTGGAGTTAATCATTATCAAGCAAAAAAAATGCTAACTAAACTGGAGGCACAAAGATTGGCGGAAAAAACTCTTGGGATAGGTACGGAACAAGAAGTTATTTTGAGTAAAACAAAGGGGCAACAACTGGAATTACAAATCTTAGAAGAGAAGACTTTAGAATTTGAGTTTGGCTGGGTATTCTTTTATCAATCTAAAAAGTTTATTGAGACTGGAAATTTGTTGTTTGCGTTGGGAGGAAACGCTCCATTAATAGTAGATAAATATATAAAAGAGATATTTAGAACAGGGACTGCATATCCAATAGAAAAGTATTTGGACGACTACTTGATAAAACATTACAACGGTCTAAGAGGATGGAAAATAGTCGATTCTTCAACAAGTTCAGAAAAAGTCAAATGGATAAAAATTCTAAAAACTTCATTAGAACTTAATTCCACTGAAGCACTGAATTTTTATAATGAAAGGAGTAAAAAAGTATTTTCAACTCCAGAAAAATTAAAACTTTTACAAAAAGAACTTAAGCAAGTTGGTGTTGATATAGAAATAAAAAAGCATTGGATAAAAAAGCCTCAATCAAATTAAAACTGGGTCACCATAAAGCGTTTCATACACGAGTATGCTTTAGCAAAGGAAAATGGAAATCGAATTTCAAGAATATAAAGAGTGACTATTTGATATTATTTTAGGCGAAAGTCTGGATAATGAATTTTTAAATTTGATGGACATCTTATCTAAACAGGGGAATTCCAAGAAAGATATTTACAATCTATTTCTCGAGTTCCATTCAGAAATTCAAACTGATGAAAGGACTAAGAAATCAGTATATATTTATGACAGATTAAGTGATTTCATGGATGGCTTCACTGCTTGGGGCAAGTGTTACAAAATCCTACCTAACGAACCTGATTTATAAAAACAAAATGAAATTTAAACTTTGGCTGGAATTTGAAGAGTTAGAACCTAGTAATTGGAATATTGAGGACGAGTTTTGCAATATTCATGTCGAATTATTAGATGGAAGGCAATATGGAATTAACGTGTGGACATTTAAATACCTAGAAACATCGATAAAACAGGACAAAGAGAATGGGGAAAATTTGAATGGATTATATCAATCTCCACCAGACCTCTTTGTTAAGGAATTGACGAGAAATTGTATTGAAAAAGTAGTTGCTGACCTTTTAAAGAAAGGTGATTTAGAAGATTGTCTTAACCCATCAGTGATTGACAATGAAGCAAAATAAACTGGCAACAGCAAAACCTCTTGTTGCCGCAAGTCTGTGACTTGTGGCTAGTATAAGTCAAGTTTATTCATGTAGGTCAGTTTTTAAAGGTATTCATGAGCTACGCTGGGTTGCAACTTGACACAAAGAATCTAGCCAAGGAATTTAGATAAGACCAAAATTGTTTTTATTGCAACAATAAGATGTCTTTTTCATAGTGGGGTTTAATTCATATTCAAAATGGTAAGACACAGACTTACCTTATCTTGACCACCAGTAGCAAACCAACTTCAATTTGAACGTAAGTAAAAGAAACTTGAAATTGACTAAGAAATTCAACACTATTCTCAAAGCCTTTCTCGCAACCTTATTATACATTCTTGGTATTGAACTTATTGGCTCTTGGTTCTTAATTGCAGAAGCAATTCAGTTTGAAGGTTATCTTAAATATTATTATTTAATACAAGGAGCTCTACAATTATTGGCGGTTTTATTGTTTATGTTTTTTAAAAGAAACAAAACTTTTAAGAACCTAATAGAAGAAACTCATTTCAAATGGTATTTCTTCTCAGTAATATTAGGTTTCTCTTTTGTCTTTTTACAAACACCCCTTAATTGGATTTATAATTCGATATTCGGAACCGAATATTCAATCGTTTACAGGTTTGACGGATTGCTAAAATTCAAAGATTTATACTGGATTTCATCAATAATACTTATTCCAGTTGGAGAAGAGTTATTCTTCAGAGGATACATTCAGAATAGTCTTCATAAAAAGACTAGCGTTACTATAGCGGTATTATTGGCCTCTCTGTTGTTTGCAGCAATTCATTTACCATATCTTAATTTGATATTAGACTTCTCGAAACAAGATGGGCATTTATTTTATCAGACGTTTTTTGGTGGTTTAATATCAAGTTTATTATACTTAAAATCTAAATCTATAGGACCATCTATTATTTTTCATGTGTCTTGGAATTTAATGGTAATGATAGTGTGAAATAGAGATAGATAAGTGACCACTCGTTGCCGCAAGTCTATGACTTGTGGCTTTGTAAAAATAGATTGAATGACAAGAGTTGAATTCATAGAATTCTTAAAGGAGTTCAGAAGAGATTTAGAAGAGAATAAATCCGACTGGGAAAATAAAACTCTTCAAGATTTTCTGGAGGCTATGGAAGCCTATACACGGGATGTGCAGGGTTTTTATGATAATATGGATATGAAAGTTGACGCGGATAAACCCACTTGGGAGAATTTTAAGACTATCCTTAAAGGAGCTTCTATTTATGAATAAACAATACAAAATATTCCTTGAAGGTAAAACTATAGGTACAACCATGCTTGAGAAAGCTGAAGCACCAATGGGAGTTGTATATGGACAAATCGATTTTCTCAAAATTGCTTCTCCTTATCACTTCTTCAAGGAATAGTGCTTGAGGCGTAATATTGTTATAAATACGGATGACGCAGAGTTTGAATTTATCGATACTCAAGTAATATCAGAATTAAAAGTGTTTAGACCAGATGGACTTGAAATAAAAGGAGTAGCAGGAAATGCTATTTGCGGAATGAAAGAAGAAGGTTATGAAATTTCAATTTTAGGTATTCCATATCCTTTTTATTCAAAGGAGTTTCCGCATCACAGAAAAGCTTACGATTCTCGGTATAAACATGATTTAGATTAACAGGTAACTTCTATTTGAGGAACCTGCGAGCGCGCCCTTCGTTTCCGCAAGTCTGTGACTTGTGGCTTGGATAAGTCAAGTTTGCAACTTGACACAAAGAATCTAGCCAAGGAATCCCGACAAGACCTTTTTATTCTATTTCTATTATAAGATGTCTTTTGTAGAGTGAAGTTTGATTTATATTCAAAATGGCAAGTCACAGACTTAACTTATCTTGACCTCCAGTTGCAAACTGGCGGAAACTAGAGTTAATCTAATTCCAATGAAATTAATCCAACACATAGCCCTCATTATTCTACTTCAATTTAGCTGTGGAACTACAAGTGTGAAAAAACAAACCACTACGGGGAAGAACGAACACTCAATTACATGCACAGAAAAAGGATGTAAGGGAACTTATGAAGGGCAAGAGTTTATAGGTGGAGATGATGTGGCACACCAGTTTTCAAATAAAATGAGTGGAGCAGTTGGAGACAAGCTAAAGGAATTATACCAATCGAAAAAATACAAGAAGGTTGACTTTTCTGGAA
This sequence comes from uncultured Comamonadaceae bacterium, assembly GCA_964616995.1. GTDB lineage: Bacteria > Bacteroidota > Bacteroidia > Flavobacteriales_D > Sanyastnellaceae > ASP10-05a. Next base: position 4,569 of record CAZTVP010000034.1, on the reverse strand, counting down.
TAGAGATGACTACACAAGGCATGGGAAGTGGCAATGTTACGTATTATCTAAATATTCCATTTATCTCTGTTCCATCAAAGTATGATGCTTATACTTCTTTTGACCATGTAGGTGGATGGAATCATAAACCCGCACTGGAAAGAAGAAAAAAAGAACTTGAAAATGTCACCATGCCTGGTCATGAATTAGATATCAGTAATTTGAAAACTACACCTCAGGGTTTACAAGAGTATTGGATTCAATGGAAAAATAAAACGGTTCAGGCTGAGTGTGAATGAACATCTAAGGACAACAAATCTACATCCTCCAACCCTCAATAATCATAACCGTAATATCAGGAGTACCTGTAAAATTGATATAGGTAGAATCCTTGTAGTAAAAAGTAGTAGGAGTAATCAGGCCTTCTATGGTTTTAGTGCCTTGGTTTCCTGCGGGTAAAAAATCAGAGATGATGCCATCTTCACAGTTAACATCCGTTTGGAGGAAATGATTCCATTCGGTGTCTGGTTGGTAGTGAATGTTTAGCTTTTCATCATCAAATTTATCTATCTGCCCAATAAATTCTGTTGCAGCATCACCATCCACCGTAAAAGTCCAAGCACCAGTAAAATTGTGTAAATCACAAACAGTTTCAGTAGGTTCTTCTACATCTTGTTCCTTGGAACAACCAGCTATCATCAAAGCCAATAAATAACTGAATAAGAGATATTTCATCATGAATTTCCGCATTCCAAAATCGTAAATCGTCATTCGTATCCCGATAGTTATCGGGACTAAAATTGCTAAGCTTTAGCGCAGAATATTACCTTCCTTCTACATGAAGCACTCGAGTAGTCTTTTTCAATGTTCTCAGCGTAATGAAAACCACAAAAGCGCCTATAGTCATGTAAAGCCACCACGGGTCAACTAGAAATTCTACCTGAGTAGATTCGTAAGTGAGGTATTTCTTCATGACATTGAGCAGAAGAAAAGAGAAAAACACTGCAAAGAATCCATTGTACTCTCTCTTCAGCACATTCTTCATGGAGAAATCCATGTCTGCACTAGACCATTTGGTTATGGCTGGAACGAAGGCAGGAGTCTTAGCTGCCCAGTTCAGGTAAGTCTGCCCAAATTTTTTGCGCAGGAAGTGCTCTTCAGCAAACATGATACGTTCATAATAGAGCCAAAATGCCAAAACGATTAAAGCCGTAAACCACCAGTTTCCTACGTAAATCACTATTCCTAACCACATAAAGAAATTCCCTACGTATAATGGGTGACGCACGGTACTGTAGATTCCCTTCGTGTTCAATACATCTGCTACTTGACCAGCTTTGGTATTTCTACCAGAAGTAGATTTAGGAGTAAATCCTATGGTAAGTACTCGAATAAACTGTCCAAAGAGGCTTATGCCTAAACAAATCATACTCCATGTAAAACTCTCGAAAGGAACGTGAGAAGTATCTCCAAAAAGGATAACCAAGAAAGCCAACACGTACAGAATCAGCGGAAGAAAACTTCGCCATCTGAATAACCAGTTTCCCGTTTTGTCTAACTCTTCTATCATAGCCATGAGGAGAATGTTTTTTTTATTGCGTAGCAAAAGTAAAGAAGTACAGCCGTATAAAATCCAGGCCAAAAAGGACTAGTTAACATTAGATGAATAAATCAAATTCATAGACGAATCAAGGTTGAGCTTATATTAACTACCTTTGCTTAGCTTAAGCAAATTCAATATTGTACTCACTTATCCGCTATATCATAGTTGGATTTTTCCTAATTATTGTGCTGAACTCATCTGCTCAGGAGGAAGAATCATATACCGTAGTGGTCAATTTGTACCAGCCTGTTTCAGAAACGGAGAGTGAGTTGCTAGAGAACATCCTTATGGCTCAGGTAGATTATTTCCTTAGAGCTAAGACAAGATGGAATGGAAACAGATTAGCGTTTTCTGAAAAGCCTAAAAAGACCGTTTCACTGCTAAATCAACTGGTTAAAGATGATGTCAAATTCCATAATTACGCTGCTCTAAGCGATTTTAAAAGCTTCTCTGCTACTGTAGAAAAGAAGATAGAAAACATTCAGAATAGAGCTTACACACTCAACCCGCTAGATGGAAATTCAGTAAGCAATCAGCAGCAGTCTATTCTAGAATTAGAACTATCAGAGTTATCAGATTTAATTAGAACAGAGCTGCTTGTTTATGGAGAAAAGGATGCTTTCATAGCTGCCACGGAAGTGTATCCAGACCTTACACCAGACGAAAAAGAAGCGCTCATTAAAGAGATAGATGAATTTAAAGACGGAGACTTGCTCGAGAGCATAGAAATCAGCTATCAAGAAATCAAGGAAGAAGATGAGTCTAAACTTGACCTAGGAACTGATGAAGATGAACGAGACTTGGCAGATAGAATTTTAGACCTACTAGCGGCCAATTCTCAGCGGTTAGAACGCTTAGAATCAGAACTAGTCCAGATGCAAGTAGGAGGAGGAAACACAGGAAGTGGAGTTTCTGCTTCAGATACAGAGGTGCTAAATATGCTACCAGAAAGCATGGACTTTTACTTCAGTCTGGGAAGCGCACGACTCAGCTCAGCAGCACTATTACAGCTAAATGAGGTAGTAGAAATTCTAGCGCGTTCTTCTAAGGTCAGAGTTGTCATCACAGGTTATGCAGACCAAATAGGAAATGAATCTGCCAATTTTCTTTTATCCAAGAAGCGAGCTCAAACGGTAAAGCGCTTTATGACAGCCAGTGGCATGGCAGATGATAGGTTTATCATCAATTACTTTGGCGCATCTAAATCTGAGGGTGTAAATAATCAAGATAGGAGGGTGGAAATCAAATTTTTCCTCTAGCCCTTTCAGCCTCTTTCTTAACGAGTTTAGCCGAACATGAAGATTATCTGTATAGGAAGAAATTATGTGGATCATGCAGCGGAGCTGAATAATAAAGTTCCCTCCGAGCCGCTGTTTTTTCTAAAACCAGATTCAGCCATTCTGCCTAACCGCACTGCTTTTTACATCCCCGAGTTTTCGTCAGACGTTCATCATGAGGTGGAACTAATTTATAAGATTAATAGATTAGGAAAACACATCTCAGAGAAACACGCCCACAGGTATTATGATGAAATAGGCCTCGGAATAGATTTTACTGCTAGGGATGTCCAGTCTGAATTAAAACAGAAAGGGCATCCCTGGGAAAAAGCTAAGGCTTTCGATGGAAGCGCTGTGGTCTCTCGGCATTTTATCCAAAAGTCTGAATTAAAAGATCTGGATAACATTCAGTTCAGTTTAACTGTAGATGGTCAAGCGGTGCAAAGTGGAACCAGCAGCCAAATGATTTTTCACATAGATAAAATCATCAGTCATGTATCTAAATTTATGACCTTAAAAATTGGCGACTTGATATTCAGTGGCACGCCAGCCGGTGTAGCCAAAGTTTCTCCAGAACAAGAGCTAGAAGGGTTTATAGAAGGGAAGAAAATGTTCAGAGTGAAGGTGAAGTAACTTTCCACGGATTAACTCCGTCTTACAACTGAAAAAAAAGTCGCTTAAATTATGCAGCCTTTTTATAATTCGACTGTCATATATAATATAAAACCAGATCTAAAATGAAAACACTTCTACTTTCTCTTACAGCTTTAGTATTTACTCTCTATTGCACCGCACAGCTCCAGTGTGATGAAATTACTTATGACCATTCTACTTTTACTTCTGAATATATAGAACTGGACACGGCCATGTCCACCAGTCTTACCCAAGGATTAGTGTGGGATGACCCAGAATATCAGTTTCCCATAGGTTTTGAATTTACGTATTATTCCATGCCCACTTCCGAGCTGCTCATACTTGGAGATTTGCTTGGGTCTGGAGTTATGGGTAATCCTAATGCGTTTAAAAATGCGGCTAATCTCCTTCTCCCAGCCTATGCAGATTACACGGATTTAGGATTTGCCAATTTCGGAGAAGGAACTGATAACGGCTTGTCTGATATCAGTTACGTGACTGAAGGAGAGGAAGGAACAAGAATATTCAAGCTTCAGTGGAAAGATGTAGGCTTTTACAATGAGACTTCTGAAGGTATGAACAGCAGCTGGATGAATGTTCAAATGTGGTTATACGAGGAAGATCAGTCCATAGAATACAGATATGGGCCGTCTAACATAGATCCCAAGGAGGCATTCTTCTTATTTGATGGCATTTCTTCACCTGTTTCTGCGCTGATCTGTTCAGCAGTTTTTGACAGTGATCAGATTGACGGTATTGCACTAACAGGAGATGCGCAAGATCCAGAGCTAGTAGAATCTAATTTCGAGAATATTAATGGGTTTAACACTATGCCTGAGGAAGGAAGAGTATATCGCTTTGATAGAGCCATAGTTCAGAATATAGCGGTGCAAAACACAGAGTTTTCTCACCAAGTAACAGTTAACTATCCTCAAGTCATTGTAAGCCATGATTCACCAGTAGAGTCAGTAGAAATCATAGATTTAATGGGAAGAGTAATTCTTCAAGAAGTAAATGTAACCAACACAGTGAAATTTGATATTTCTTCTTTACCAAAGGGGCTTTACATAGTAAGAA
>CAZTVP010000033.1:9904-11572 GCA_964616995.1 uncultured Comamonadaceae bacterium | reverse complement strand
AATGAATGGAATGGAAATAAAACGCTACAACTTGAAGTAAGAGACATCAAACCATCAGTTGGTAATTGAGTTCTGAGGATTCTTGTTTTCTGGAAAATGAACTACACGTTGAGGAAACGGAATCTCTATATTGTTTTCCCTAAAAGCTTGGTCTATACTAAATCTTATATCACTTCTGATAGCCTCTGAAGTCCATGATTTTCTGGCCCAAAAAAGCAAACGAAATTGTAACGCTGAATCACCAAAATCTTCAAACCAAACCTCATAGCCTTTATGATTTATAGTCAGTTCGTGCTGTTCTGCACACCTCAGTAATATGTCCTTTACCAGAGAAGTATCAGTTCCATAAGCCACTCCTACATCTACATGGAATCTGGATAAGATATTTTGATGGCTCCAGTTGATGACATTATTCATGGTTAACTGACTATTAGGGATAATCATGTAATTCCCATCTCTATTTTTAACCTTAGAAGTTCTTAAGTTAATTTCTTCCACTTGAACTACCATATCACCTACCTCTAAAATATCCCCTTTATGCATGATCCCTTCGAAGAAAATGATGAGTCCTGATACCATATCCTGAAAAATAGACTGCAATCCAAGACCTATAGCAGCCAGAAACGCGGCTGAACCTATTATAAATGCATTTATGTTAACCCCTACATTATCTAAAATGAGCACTGCCGCTATTACATAAAGAAAATACTTAAGCAGCTGTACTACAGTGTAAATTTTAGCTGAGTCAAAATCATCATTTCTTTTAGTCAGCTGAGTCAGAATAAATTTAACAGCCCTTAGAAACAGCTGAATAGCTAAAAATACTAGTACTATAAATATAAGGCTGTAAAGAGATACCGAAACATGGTCCGTGTGAATGAAGGGATAATTCAGAACGTCAAAAAACTGTTTCATGTGCTGAATGGCTTGATGGAAATTAGATTTAATATTAACTTATCGTAGAACCAACCTATAAAAAAATGCTCCTAAAACTGAACCCGCTGCAGAACTTTTTAGAGCTGACATAAGCCTTTTTCCTCTGGCTACTCCTTCATAACCTTCTGCATAAATCACATTGTATTTATGCCGAGGGTCAGTTATGGTTTCTTCTTTGATTTTGATATAAGGAATATACTGTGCTACAGGATAGATAATCACAGGAACCGTAACAGCCAATAAAGCTCCTTCACCTAAAATGCTACTTGCAAGAGAAATCCCTAAACCCGTAACGAAAACAAGCTGAGTCTTATAATTTTCTCGAGCATCTCTTTGACCGGCCAAGTAAGTTTGAACTTCTAAGATGCTTAGGTCGTCTCCCACTATCGGGTTTTCTTCGTAATAAATTTCGGTTTCTCCATTATTCACTATCCCGAATATTTCGCTTTTATGAACGGCCTTTTCCCTGATTTTTTTTCTATTCCTTTTTTGAAATTCAAAAACTACATCTATCTGGCTATCGTCTAAAATGTCACATGGTAAGATATCTCCATTCATAAAGTAAATGGTATCAGTGAAGTTAGTTTGACCTACAGCCGAAAACCAAAATCCAAAAACACCTGTGAATAAGAGCAATAAAAATTTCATGCTTAAATATACTATGGGTTTAGGAATAAAAGATGACACTCAGAATACTTATAAAAGTGCGTTTGTTGTTAGAAATTAAGAGGA
>CAZTVP010000033.1:3005-9894 GCA_964616995.1 uncultured Comamonadaceae bacterium | reverse complement strand
AACACCTTTTTCAGGAGTATATTTGCATTAAAATTTTAGCTTATGTCCACGGAGTCATTTTATTTTAGACATACAGGTTCAGACGGTCAGGAAGTGTCTGAAATGTTAGAAGCCATTAACCAGAAATCCTTAGATGATCTCATAAGTGATACTGTTCCATCAAGTATAAGACTGAAGAGAGAGTTAATCTTACCAGAAAGACTCTGCGAGTACGATTACTTGAATCTAATGGAGTCTAGAGCTGCGCAAAATCAGGTTTTCAAAGCGTACATAGGACTAGGATATTACCCTACAGTAGTTCCTTCTGTGATTAGAAGAAACGTACTTGAAAATCCAGGATGGTACACGGCTTACACACCATATCAAGCAGAAATAGCTCAGGGAAGATTAGAGGCGCTTTTAAACTTCCAAACCATGGTAACTGATCTTACGGGTATGGAGCTTGCTAACGCTTCTTTACTAGATGAAGCCACCGCAGCGGCAGAAGCTATGACCATGTTCTTTAATCTAAGAACAAGAGAGCAGAGCAAGTATGGTGTAAACAAGTTCTTCGTACATAAATGTTGTTACCAACAGACTAAAGATGTCATAACTACTAGAGCTCAAGGATTAGGCATAGAAATAGTTTTTGGTAATTCAGCTGAAAATGAAATTGATGAAACATATTTTGGAATGCTTCTTCAGTATCCTGATGCTAATGGAGCTGTAAAAAACTATTCGAGCTTAGTTCAGAAAGCACATGACATGAAGGTAAAAGTAGCAGTAGCTGCTGACTTAATGAGCTTAGTGATGCTAAAACCTCCTGGAGAATGGGGGGCAGACTGTGTAGTAGGAAATTCTCAAAGATTCGGAGTACCTATGGGTTACGGTGGACCGCACGCAGCTTTCTTCGCTACTAGAGAGGATTACAAACGTCATATTCCTGGTAGAATCATAGGCGTAAGTAAAGATAGGCTAGGAAATCAGGCGCTTAGAATGGCGCTACAGACTAGAGAACAACATATTAAGCGTGATAAAGCTACGAGTAATATTTGCACCGCACAAGCTTTACTAGCTGTTATGAGCTCTATGTATGCAGTGTATCATGGGCCAGTAGGTTTGAGAAAGATAAGTAGTGAAATTCATAACCAAACTAGAGCACTGGCAGATGCGCTAGCAGAATTAGGATATGAAAATGTGAACCTAACCTACTATGACACGCTAAAAATTAAAGTAGGCAAAGACCTAAATAACATTAGAAATAGAGCACTAGAGAAAGAAGTAAACTTCAGATATTTTGAAGATGAGCAGCATATAGGAATCAGCTTAAACGAAACTGTAAACCAAGATGACCTCATAGAAATTGTGTCCATATTCGTTGATAGACAAGATTTCCCTGCGGTGGCTAATCATGGTAAAGACGTAAGTGATGAGGTGTTAAGTGGTTTCCTCAGAGAAAGTGACTTCTTAACTCACGAGGTATTTAACACCTACCACAGTGAAACTGAAATGATGAGGTATGTGAAGCGCTTGGAGAATAAAGACTTATCGCTGGTTCACAGTATGATTCCACTGGGAAGCTGCACTATGAAGCTAAACGCAGCCTCAGAGCTTATTCCCATCACGTGGACCGCTTTTGCGGGGATTCACCCATTTACTCCTAGTGAACAAGTTAAAGGTTATCACCTGATTTTAGATGAGCTAGCCCAGGATTTGTGTGAAATTACTGGCTTTGACTCTGTTTCTCTGCAGCCTAATTCTGGTGCTCAAGGAGAATACACAGGGTTAATGGTCATTAAAAAATACCATGAAAGTAGAGGAGACGAGCATAGAAACATATGCATTATTCCATCTTCTGCTCATGGGACAAATCCAGCCAGTGCGGTAATGGCAGGTATGAAAGTAGTGGTAGTAAAGTGTGATGATCAAGGAAATATAGATATAGATGATTTAAGGGAAAAAGCTGAAAAGTACAGAGAAAATCTAGCTGCATGTATGATAACTTATCCTTCCACTCACGGTGTGTTTGAAGAAGGAATCATAGCTATGACCTCTATTATTCATGAGAATGGAGGGCAAGTGTATATGGATGGCGCCAATATGAATGCACAAGTGGGGCTGACTTCTCCTGGGAACATTGGTGCAGATGTTTGTCACTTAAATTTGCATAAAACTTTTGCTATTCCGCATGGTGGAGGTGGTCCTGGGATGGGCCCTATTGGCGTTGCAAAACACCTTACTCCTCATCTACCACAACACAATTATGAAAACGAAAACGATGATTTTTACTCAGTAAGTGCAGCTCCTTACGGAAGCTCACTTATACTCCTTATTTCCTATGGATATATAAAAATGCTTGGAAGCAGAGGACTAACTGACTCTACCAAGATGGCCATTCTAAACGCTAATTATATCAAAGCCAGATTAGAAGAGCACTATCCTGTCTTGTACACAGGAAAATCAGGAACGGTGGCTCACGAGATGATTATAGATTGTAGAGGATTTGCTAAATCATCCGGAATAGAAGTGACAGACATAGCCAAAAGACTCATAGATTATGGGTTTCATGCACCCACAGTATCATTCCCAGTAAATGGTACTATGATGATAGAGCCTACTGAAAGTGAGTCTAAGAAAGAGCTCGATAAATTTTGTGATGCTATGATAGCCATCAGAGAGGAAATAAGTGCTGTAGAAAATGGTAAACTAGATAAAGAGGACAATCCATTAAAAATGGCACCGCATGTAGCACTGGAAGTTACAGGTGAAGACTGGAATCATAGTTACGGAAGGCAAACAGCCGCTTATCCGCTTGAATACTTGAGAATGAGTAAGTTCTGGAGCTCAGTGGCTAGAGTGGACAATGCCTACGGAGATAGAAACTTGATATGTACATGTCCATCTGTGGAAGAGTATGCTGAATTAGTAGATTAGTTTGGATTCCATTTAATTGAGAGATAGGTTCATTAGGGGATTCTTACCTTTAATTGTAATCATTTATAATGGAGTGAAAAACTCAGGAAAAATCCAAGTGTACATATATATTTGCACTTGGTAATTGTATGAATAGAATTATTAACCTTATTTAAATTTCTGAAATGAAAAAAATTTACATGATTTTAAGCCTTGCGCTTATTTCTAGTGGAGTTTTCGGTCAGTTCAATGGTCAGAAAGCTGTACAAGAAAAAAATTCTTACCCAAGGGGAGCTTATGAAGTGGAGATCCCTGTTAACAATGATAGAGAAGTATTCTGGACGAATACGTTCTCTGATCCAAATGATTGGGAAATAGGTGATTTCGGTCCTGTTGGTCTTAACTGGGAAATAGGAACTGGTCTAGAAACTGGAGGAGCTGCTACTATAGCCACTATCAACTCTGAATCTTATGGAGATGGAGTAGCTATGGTTGATTCTGATGAGTGGGCGAACCAAACAGCTATCGAAAACTGCTGGTTCCAAACAGCTAATCCAATTGATTGTTCTGAGCATGAGTTCGTTCACATTGAGTTCTCTAACCAATATTACATGTGGGATGGTGGAGCTAGTGATGGTAATGAGTATTGTCTACTAGAGGTTTCTACTGATGGAGAAACTTGGCCAGATGTAGAAACTTATGAAGTAGCAGACGCTGATTCAGGTACACGTTTTGAATGTTGGCCTAACATGCAAACCCAAGATTTCGTGGCTAATCCTACGAGAGTTAGATTTGACATATCTGAAGTAGCTGGTGGTGAAGAAGAAGTATACATCAGATTCAGATGGGTAGGGACTTACGGGTACGCTTGGTTTGTAGATGATATTGAGATTTTTGATGGTGCTGCTAACGATATCTCTATTGAAGGAACTGCATTTGCAGCTAACAGTGTTTATTCAAATATTAATGGTACTAGATTCGTAGCATTAGATGAGGTAGATGGTGAAACAGTATTAGGATATGAGTATTTCCAATATCCAGAAGCACAAAGACCACAAATAGCAGCTTTAACTCCAGCTATAAACTGGGGAGAAGATGCACAAACTGATGTAGTACTGGCAGGAGAATTTAATGGTGTAACGAATATGTCTGACCCTGTCACTATTGAAGGAGGTGCTTCAGTAGATTCTCTAGAAGTTAGTGCTTGGGATACTGATGGATTAGCTGTAGGAGACTATGATTTTAATTTATCTATATCAGGGGAGCTAGAAGATGGAGATTTAGATAATAACTCCTCTATGGCTAGCCTTACAATGACAGATTACATTATGGCAAGAGACGATAATTTGATCAGAGGGAATTTCCCAGGTAGTGCTTCAGACCCTACACCTTGGATAGCAGGTTCTGCCTATGAGATTTTTGAGGATGCTGAAATTTATGCTGTGGATTTTGCATTAACAGCCGCATCTGCACCGGGAGAAGAACTCATAGTACAGATTTATGACCACGTGCCATATCTAGCTACAGAGGATGGTGTTCCAGAATTATTAGCGGAATCGGATGAAGTTATTGTATGGGAAGGAAACTATAATGGTTTTGGATCAGATGTAACATGGGTAACAGTAGTATTAGACGATGCATTAGCAGTTACTGCAGGAGACATCGTTTTAGCAGCTGTATTATATGAATCTGGTAGCCAATTAATGACTATAGCAGAGGCACAATCAGATGCGCCAGCAGGTTCTTCAGTTGTATTCGGTGACTTTGGTGGAAATGGAATAGACTGGTATTTTACAAATGACCTTATTATGACCAGACTAAATTTTGACCCAATGGCAGTTACATCTGTTGGTAACGTAGAAGCTTCTAACTTCTCTTTAGGACAGAACGTTCCTAACCCAGCAGAAGTCTCTACTTCTATAACTTATAATCTAGAGCAAAATGCTGACGTTCAGTTTGAAATTTTAGATATCACTGGTAAAGTAATTTATACCATGACAGATAAGAAAGCAGCTGGACAATATGAAATAGAGTATGACGTTACATCTCTTCCTTCAGGAGTTTACAATTACTCTTTACAGGTGAATGGAGAGAAACTTACTAAGAGAATGATAGTTAAATAATCATCCAAGAATATTTAAACTAGAAGGGGGCTTTATGCCCCCTTTTTTTTGATAATCTGAGGGTAATTACACTCTAAATTGTACCTTTCGTACAAAATATCTACAACATGAAAAAAATTTACAGTTTATTTTTAATCAGTCTATTGAGTGTCGGAGCAGTAGCTCAGAGTTTCACGCCATATGTAGGTGATTTAGCTACAGAGTTTAGAACAAATGACAGCCCAGCTGAACCTGCTTTAAGAGGTGGAGGTGAGGCTCCATTATGGTACAGTGATTTTTCAGACGCTTCACTTTGGGAGACAGAAAGTGTAGTAGGCAATTATGATTGGGCTATAACTACTTCTGAAAGTGGATGGGTTGGCGCTTACTCGGGAGGTATAAACTCTTCTTCTGGTGGTGAATATGCCTTTGTTTGGAACGGTGACCCTAATGATGATACTGAAACTCTACTTCAAGCGCAGTATTTATTAACTACTGCTGATCCTATTGATGTCTCTGGAGTTGAAAGTGCTATACTTCAGTTTGAATTATTTGCAGCTAGATTTACTGATTCATTAAAGGTAGAAATTAGTAATAATGGATCAGATTGGGAACAAGTAGGGAATCATCAGGACATAGCACAATTAACCAGTAACGGAGGTTCGTTTACTACAAATCCACTCGTAAGATCATTTAACATCTCCTTAAATGTAGAAGATGAAGATGATCTGTGGATTAGATTCAACTTTGAGACTGCGTCATCTGGAATAGCTTATGGTTGGTTATTGGATGATGTTAGTGTTTTTGTTCCAGAAGATTATGACTTGACCATAGGAGAGGTGTTTACAGGTGATATTATTAATGATTTTGAATATACTATAACACCTATAGAACAAGTGCACGCGCTAAATCTGGGAGCTGAGATTACCAATTTAGGTGGTGTAGAGGCAGAAAATGCACGTTTACAAGTGGAAGTTTATAGAAATGGAGAAACAGATCCTGTATACACTGGAGAGAGTGAGGGAGTGAATATAATCCAAGGATCTACTGAGCTGGTTTGGGTGAATACAGACTACATTCCTGATATGATAGAAACATATGAAGTCGTGTTTACAGCTCTTCAAGACGAGGAAGATGCTATACCTGAAGACAATTCAGATGAAAAGGAATTCAGAATAGACGAATATGAATGGGCTAATGATAATTATAATGCCCTTAATGCTGATTTTGATGGGGCTCTCGGAAATGTTACTGCTGAAGACGATTGGATCATGGCTACTACATTTACTTGTTTTAATAGTGGGACATTATTTGAAGCAGCGGCCATAAAATTTGCTCCAGGTTCTGTTACTGATGATGAAAATAGAACTGAAGCTGCTATCACCTTATTTTCTAATACGAATCCTCCTGGCTTTCTAACTACCACTGAATTTGAAATAACAGAGGAAGATGTCAGCATCTTTGGAAGTGGGTGGAAATATATAGAGATGGATGAACAGGTGCCTTTAGAACCTGGGCAGTCTTATATTGTGGCATTTCAACATTTTCAAGGTGAACCTAATTTGGTTTTAGATTGTTCTGAAGGTGATAACGATTTTTCTACATTGATCTTTGGTGCGTACGGAGCAGACGGTGTTCCCGGATGGTTTGCGTTTGATGATTTAAGCCCAGCCATAAGAATTAGTACGAGTGATATTGTATCTATTCCAGAAATAAATGACGTTAATATGAGTTTAGGTCAGAATTATCCTAATCCCGTTTCTGGAAAAACTTCAATTCCTTTTAGCATAAATACGCCACAAAATCTAAGGATTATTATTACCGATATGCTTGGTAAAGAGGTTTATTCAAAAGAACTAGGCTATACACAAGCAGGAGATAACTTAATAGAAATT
>CAZTVP010000033.1:0-2995 GCA_964616995.1 uncultured Comamonadaceae bacterium | reverse complement strand
TGAGTTATTTAAGACCACTAAGACCCTATCAAGTAATTAACACATAGTAGGAAATATCTTACAAGAATTAGAGCCGATTCCCACAGAATCGGCTCTATTTTTATTAGCACATTTGTAATCTAACTTTAAAACATCTGTCATGAAATACTTACTCTCTCTGGTGGGATTCACTTTTTGTGTTCTTACTATTCATTCTCAGATTTCTGAATCTAATAATCTATTAACAAACCTAAAAGATAATGGATCTTACGAAAGTGAGAGAACCAATGCAGTAAACAGTCGCGTTGCAGGAGTTGTTTGGGAGGAAACTTTTTCTAATGGTATTCCTGATTCTTGGTCAAATCTAAACCTAGACTCTGATGGAAATATGACAGATGCTACTTGGGAATACAGAGGTCCTGATACTACCCCTAATAACTTATTAGGAACAGTTGGTAATTGCATAGAGCCAGGAACCCTGGGAGGTGACCCTATAATGTCCTTGACATCCAGTGATGGCTTTGTCATTTTTGACTCTGATTATTGGGATTCCAATGAAGGAGAATGTACAGATTTTGGGACAGGTATAGCACCAGCTCCTCATAATGCTTCTTTAATAACCGAGTCTATAAACCTTACTGATATTAACTATGTGGCTTTAGAGTTTTCTCAATTTCTTAAAAACTTTAGTTCATTGATGAAGGTGCAGATAAGTGTAGATGGATCAGATTTTGAAGATATATATACGAATGATTTCACTGGTGCTAATGAAAGTTCGCCTAAGGATATGGTTGTTAGAATTAATGTAACTGAACAAGCGGCTGGCCAGTCCGATGTGAAATTCAGTTTTAATTTCCAGGGATCCTATTATTATTGGATGATAGATGACGTACGAGTAATTGAACTTCAGCAAAATGACTTGGTATTGGAAAATGTACTACACAGCTCTTTAAACCTAGAGAATACAGAAGACTTCGTAGATTTCTTAGGTATCCAATATTTTAAGTACCCAGTTACATCTACAGCTAGTTTTACCCCTTCAGCTAGAGCTATGAATGAAGGTGGAGAACCCCAAACAAATGCTACTTTAAACATATCCTTAGTTAGTCAGGGAGGAGAATTTTATAATGAAACTACTGAACCTGCTATGGTAGATGTGAGCAGTTCTGTAACCCTAGGTACTCCTACAACCTCCATCCCTGAAGAAACGGGTGAATACTCGCTTACTTATTCTCTTAACCAAAGTGAAGAAGATCAAGTACCTGAAAATAATAGTGTTATGAAGACTATTGAAATAACGAGTGGTACGTTAGCACGAGATGAGGGAAAAACAGATTCATTTTACCTTCCCGCTGAAGAAAACATGAATTCTCCATATGAAGTAGGAGCTATATATGTACCTACGGAAGCCGGAAACGAGCTGCACAGTATATCTGCTGCTGTAGGGTCTAGTACTTTGACTAACACAAACTGTTATGCTACATTATATGGCTTTACACTAATTAATGGGTTGCAGTTAGAACCCATAGCTACTACTGATTTTGAGTTTGTTCAATCATGGCATCTGAATAATTTCGGAGATGAGAAAATGATGGTATTTGAGTTTCCTGAACCAATAGAGCTTGTTCAAGACTCTTCTTACCTAGCTGTGGTAGGAACTATGGATAATGCTAACAATGTAATATTCAGTATGGCTGGTGAGGCTCAGCCATTAACGGCTTGGGCTAAATTTGATGATGGAGATGGAGTGCCTGCTATTAACTACTTAAGCAGAATTCCTATGGTCAGAATGAACTTTGAAGAGGTAAGTAATATCCAAGATTTAGAAGTTTCACAAGGATTCGAGGCTAATATATTCCCTAATCCTGCTGATGAAGAGATTAATCTAAATTATACCCTCAGCCAGCGTTCAGAGCTCATAGTAGGATTGTTCGATGTACAAGGAAGACATTTGGAAAATCTTTATGTAGGAGAGGATAGCGCGGGTACACATAATCTGAGAATTAACGTGGCATCTCTTGCTAAGGGAATGTATTTCATTAGAATGAACAGCGAAGTAGGCAAACTTGAGAAACCTCTGATAATAGAATAAACTGAAGACTCGGTTAACCTTATAAGTAATAAACCCTATCTGTTTTCAGATGGGGTTTTTTCATGTTTGGAAATGAATTTTTAATTTACTTTTAACCCATGGGACTAAAGAAGACGCTGGCTTTACCTCTGGCCAAGAGGGTTAGAAAATCACTTTTAAAAAAGGCTCAAAATCCCGTTTTTACTCAATTTAAGGTCTTCCAGTATCTTTTAAAAAACGCAGCTAAAACTCAGTTCGGAAAAGACCATGGAATAAGTAGTTCCATGAGTTATGACGAATACAAACAGAATATTCCTGCCCAAGATTATGAAGGGTTTAAGACATACGTAGAACGCATAAAACAGGGTGAAAAGGATATTCTATGGCCGGGTACACCAGATTATCTCTGTAAAACTTCAGGAACTACCTCTGGAGCTAAGTTCATTCCACTTACTAAGGTGAGTTTAAGAACTCAAATAGCAGCCGCGAGAAATGCTTTGTTCTGTTATATAGCAGAGTCCAAAAATGCTGCATTCCTAGATGGGAAGATGATTTTTCTACAAGGAAGTCCTGTTCTAGAGACACTTCCTTCGGGAGTAAAATATGGTAGATTAAGTGGGATAGTGGCTAATTATGTACCTGGTTATTTGCAACGCAATAGAATGCCCTCTTACACCACTAACTGTATAGAAGACTGGGAAGCCAAAGTAAAGGCCATAGTAAAAGAAACAGCTCCTGAAGACATGAGGCTCATCAGTGGAATACCTAGCTGGGTACAGATGTATTATGAGGAGCTCATAAAAGAAACAGGTAAAAAGACCATCCAAGAAGTGTTTCCTAACTTCTCATTATTCGTTTATGGCGGTGTGAACTTTGAACCATATAGAGAACGGTTCAAGGAGTTGGTAGGTAAAGATTTACCCGTAATAGAATTATATCCTGCAA
>CAZTVP010000032.1:0-11628 GCA_964616995.1 uncultured Comamonadaceae bacterium | reverse complement strand
AGAGTCTGATTCAGCTTGCCAATTCACAATTTCAGGAGGATCACACTGAGAAAAGCATTGTATAAGTGATAGCAAGGAAAAAAGAAGTGTTAGTTGAGTTTTCATTTGACCAATTTAGCCAATTTAACCCCAACACCAAAACCCCTAACCTTATTAACACTTTGAACTTGAAGAGAATAAGCCTATACTGAGCTCACTTCCTAGCCAACCTATACCCTATCAAAGCAGCTGGAATATAAGCCAACCCTAAATCCAATAGCACAAAACCTATAGGCTTGAATCCAAGCATGGCTGCCATAGCTAATCCTCCTAACAAATGGAATCCTCCCACTACTAAAGCTAATGTTCTTTTATGTGTGGCAGATAAAAGTGTACAAACAAGTGCACCCACCAAAGAACCTAAAAAATGAGCTAGAAATGGAGCTATCCAATGATCCAATGTGTATTTGTCCAAATTGGCTTTAATGCTTTCTATATCATTCGGGTCTACACCTTCTGGAATGGGGAGGATATTTCCACCTATAGCCACTATAGACATATTTACTACCATAGTAACTATGATTCCGACTACTACTGCTAAAATGTTTCTTACTGTTGAATTCATGCGTATTGATTTGAGATGGTAATCTACTAAATCTTAATCTAATAACAGCTAACAGCCTTACTTAGGAATGTGAGAATCAACGAGAATCCTGCTGACTAATCCTAGTTCCATTCACATAGATTAAGAAAGTCCCACATATAAATAAGTACCTTTGGAACTCATTAATTTCAAGTAACCATGACAGAGTCTATCAAGCATAAAGAAATAAAGGAGTATTACGGAAAAGAACTTTCTACTAATGAAGACCTCAAGACCAATGCATGCTGCGCACTGGCTGAGCCACCATCATACATGAAAGATATTCTAGCAGATATTCATGATGAAGTCATGGCTAAGTACTACGGATGTGGACTTACCATACCTAATAACCTAGAAGGATTAAAAGTTTTAGACCTTGGTTCTGGTAGCGGAAGAGACTGTTACATAGCCTCTAAATTAGTAGGAGAATCTGGTGAAGTAGTAGGAGTGGATATGACAGATGAACAGCTTGATGTAGCCAATAGACACATAGATTATCACACGGAGAAATTTGGTTTTTCTAAGCCAAATGTTCGATTTATAAAAGGAAATATAGAACAGCTGGATGAATTAGGATTGGAAGAAGGTTCTTTTGACCTTATCATTTCTAACTGCGTAATCAATTTGGCCAATGACAAGCAGAAGGTCCTAAACGATTCCTATAAACTACTAAAGCCTGGAGGCGAAATGTACTTCAGTGATGTATATGCAGACAGAAGAGTTTCTAAGGAGTTACAGAATGACCCTGTTCTGTGGGGAGAATGTCTGAGCGGTGCCCTTTACTGGAATGACTTTCTAAACTTCTCTAAAAAAGCAGGCTTCCTAGACCCTAGAGCAGTAGAAAACAAACCTATTACTGTAGAAAACCCAGAACTAGAAGAAAAGCTAATCGGCTATAATTTCTTCTCTGTCACTTATAGACTATTTAAATTAGACCACCTAGAATCTGACTGTGAAGATTACGGGCAAGCTATAGAATACAAGGGAACTGTAGAAAACAGCTCAGAGTTATTCATGTTAGACGATCATCACATATTCCCGAAGGGGAAAATCATGTCTGTTTGTGGGAACACATATATGATGTGTCATGACACTCGATTCAGAGACCACTTTAACTTCTACGGAAGCTGGGATACGCACTACGGCATCTTTGAAGGATGCGGAGGTGCTATGCCTTTTAACGTGAGTGAAGATGGAGAAGCAGCTGCCTGTTGTTAGGAAGCTATAGCCAATAATTCCACCTCAAAAATCAAAGTAGTGTGTGGCCCTATCATTTGTCCCGCACCTCTTTCACCGTAAGCTAAATCGGATGGAACGAATAATTTCCATTTAGAACCTACAGGCATCATTTGCAACGCTTCTACCCATCCAGGAATTACTCCATTTACTGGGAAAGTGGCAGGTTGACCTCTATCTACAGAACTATCGAACACTTGACCTGAAACTAAAGTTCCATGGTAATGTGTAGTCACTTGGTCAGTAGCCTGCGGAAGCGGGCCATCTCCTTTATGCATCACTTCATACTGTAGTCCTGATTCAGTTACAGTAACCTCTTCACGTTCAGCGTTCTTCTTAAGGAATTCCTGACCTTCAGCTATAGCTCTCTGAGCTGCTTCCTGTTGTTTTTGAGTAAAATATGCTTGAAGAAATGCATCCATTTCCTGCTGGCTCATCTTTAAATCTCCTATTACAAGCTGGTCATTTAGAGCTTCCATAAATATTTCCATATCTAAATTGGTTACTCCTTGCCCTTGTAAACTGGCTCCTACATTAGCTCCAAGGCTATAACTTAGTTTTTCTAATTCTGTTTTCATGCGGTGCAAAAGTAGTGTTCCTTCGGATAGAAAATCACATATAATTCAACTGCTATGCACTTTTAAAATTATTTGGGCTTCCTCTAGGAAAAGCTTCTATACTTTAGTGTTATGAATACTGCGTATTTCTCTACCCACTATACAGAACGGTTAAAAATGGTCCCGCTCACAGAAGTCCATAAAGAGCCATGGTCTAAGTTCTTAGGAGACAGTAGAACGAATAAATTTTTCCCTCCTGAAGCAAGGTCTTCTGAATATATAGAAGAATGGTTCAAGCGTGTTCAGTGGAGAAGAGAAAACAACCGCTTCGGCTTTCTAGCTCTTCACCATAAAGAGACTGAGGAGTTCTTGGGGTTAGCTGGACTGTTAACACAAGAGTTAGAGGGAAAAGACATCTTAGAAGTAGGCTATCACCTCTTCTATGAACAGTGGGGAAACGGCTACGCCACTGAAGCGGCAAAGTATTTTAAGAATTACGCATTCGAAAATAACCTAACCGATAAGCTTTACTCTATGATTCACATAGAAAACGAAGCCTCTAAAAAAGTAGCTCGCAGAAACGGAATGACTCCAGAATCCACCACCACAGTATGGAATTTACCTGTAGAGCTGTTCACCATCTATAAGAATAAATAAACATGAAGAATATCTACTTTTCAGCACTTTGTCTTTTAGCAGGAATTTCCTGTATTGCGCAGCAGATAGACCCACAAATAATGGAAAATATGAGCATGCGCTGCATAGGACCAGCTGGTATGAGTGGAAGAGTTACCGCTATAGATATGGAGACTAACCATCCAGAAAACATCTATGTAGGAACGGCATCTGGAGGGGTCTGGAAATCTGAAAGTGGTGGAATAACGTGGAAACCCATCTTTGATTCAGTGGAAGTATTAGGTATAGGGGCACTGGGACTCAACCCTTATAATTCAGATGAAATATGGGTAGGAACCGGAGAAGGAAATCCTAGAAACTCCCACACAAGCGGAGCCGGAATCTACAAAACCTTAGATGGAGGGAAATCTTGGGAATTAAGCGGATTAGAAGCTACCAAAAACATTCACCGTGTTATCGTAAACGACCACAACACCAAGGAAGTTTATGTTGCAGCATTAGGCTCTATCTGGGGGCCAAATCCAGAGAGAGGAGTGTATAGAACTAGAGATGGAGGAGAAAACTGGGAAAATGTACTCTTCGTAAATGATAGTACTGGATGTGCGGAGCTCATTCAAGACCCATCTAACCCGAATAAACTATTAGCCGCTATGTGGGAGTACGGTAGAAAGCCATGGACTTTTAACTCTGGAGGTGAAGGTTCAGGAATTTACATCACTTATGATGGAGGAGACCATTGGAAAAAACTTGGAGCAGAAAATGGTTTACCTGCCGGAACACTTGGCAGATGTGGACTAGCCATATCAGCTGCTAACCCTGATGTGATTTATGCGCTCATAGAATCCGAAAAAACCGGCCTGTACAAAACCACAGACGGAGGTTCTAACTGGAGTTTAGTGAGTACTGAAAATATAGGAAATAGACCGTTTTACTATGCAGAGATACACGCTGACCCACAGGATGAAAACACCATATATAACCTATGGTCTTACCTCAGTAAAAGCATAGATGGTGGAAAAACGTTTAACACCATCATGGATTATCCGGCCTACCATCCAGACCATCACGCCTTTTATATTCATCCGCATAATTCGGATTTTATGATAGAGGGAAATGATGGAGGACTGAACATCACCAGAGATGGAGGAAAGAACTGGGAGTTTGTCAGAAATCTGCCTCTTGGCCAGTTCTACCATATAAATGTAGATGATAAAACACCTTACAATGTCTATGGAGGTATGCAGGATAACGGCTCTTGGATTGGTCCTGGATTCGTGTGGCATGTAGATGGAATCCGAAATGAAGACTGGAAGGAAATTCTATTCGGAGATGGGTTTGACGTGGCGCCCATTCCGGTTACTGATGAAGCGTATGCCATGTATCAGGGTGGAGCGGTGCAAAGGGTTCACATACCTACTGGAAAAACCACTAGTATTCAACCCATTCATCCAGAAGGTGAAACACTACGATTCAATTGGAATGGAGCTATCTCCATAGACCCGCATTCTACAGATGGAATTTATATGGGAAGTCAATACTTACATTACTCCGCTGATAGAGGAAACAGCTGGAAAATTCTATCTCCAGACCTCACCACGAATGATACCTTAAAACAAAAACAAGCAGAAAGTGGAGGTTTAACATTGGATGCTACTCAAGCAGAGAACTACACCACTATCACTTGCATAGCACCTTCACCACTGAACAAGAATAAAATTTGGGTAGGAACGGATGATGGTAGAATTCATGCTACTTCTGATAGCGGAAATACTTGGAAAGAGCTAAAGATTAAAGGAATACCAAGTGGAGCATGGGTAGCTCAAATCACAGCTTCAGCTCATGATGAAAATGAGGTATTCATTTCAGTAAACAATTACCGAAAGAATGATTTTAGAACCTTCCTCTATCATTCCTCTAATGATGGTAAAAGCTGGAAAAACCTATTGGCATCAGATGATATCAAGGGCTTTAGTCACTGCTTGGTTCAAGACCCAGTAGAAGCTAATCTACTGTTCGCTGGAACGGAGCACGGGCTTTACGTGAGTACAAACAAAGGGAACGATTGGACTAAATGGAACAAGGATTTTCCGAGTGTTGCAGTAACCGATTTAAAAATCCAAGCTGATTTTAAAGACCTTATCATAGGAACCTTCGGAAGGGCGGCTTATATCTTAGATGACTTAGAACCTTTAAGGGAATTGGCTAAAAATAATGCTAATGAATTCACTGCTGACTTTAGAGTGTTTAGCCCTCAGAAGAAATTTCAGTCAAGCATAGCTAGACCAAATGGTGAAAGATTCAGGGCTGACCATTTTTTCCAAGGGGAGAACAAGCCTTGGTCTGCACAAATCTTCTATTATTTGAATGAAACCGACACCCTATTGGAAAAAGAAGACCAAAAAATTCATGTAAACATCTTATCGGCTAAAGGAGACAGCATTAGAACTTTTAAAGTGGATGCCGAAGAAGGCTTTCATGCCATAAGCTGGAATTTAGATGCGGATGGTATTCGTTTCCCATCTAGAAGTATTCCTAAACCTGATGCTCCAGTGCCAGGAGGTGGAGTAATTCTACCAGGCGAGTATCAAGTCCACCTAAAGTACGGAGAGTTGACCAGTTCTACCAGCATAAATGTTCTTTCCGATCCTAGAAAAGAAACTACTTACCCCAATACATTTCTTACTGATATAGCAGAAGTTAAAAATCTAGTAAATCAAGCCACAAAAACCTTTACCGCTTTACAAAAAGCCAGAAAATCGGCAGAATATACTAAAGGTCTATTGGCCAAATATGAGGCAGACACTGCCATGGCTTATCTGACTGATTCTACTGAAGCTATTATAAAAAGAATAGATAAGCTCGAGGAATGGTACATGAGTCCTAGAGGTCAAGTCGGATATGAGCATGTGACCGTAAGGTTGAATAACATGCTTTACAAAGCTTATGAACTTGCTACGGAAACTGAACTTAGATTCGAGGAAGGGAGTAATTCGTACCTAGCATTGCAACGCGCAAAAAGCAAATATCTAGAAGCCAAAGCAGAAATAAACTCATTTTTAATTACTGAGTTCCTTGAATATAGAACGATGATAGAAGCGCAGAAGTTAACTCCGTTCTTGGACTAAAATTCGTAGCCTAATATGACCTGAATCACAGAATTATACATACCTGCTTCATAGAAATTTCCCCTATTCACTACAGATGGAGACTTTCTAACAGGTATTACGCTTTGTGATAAACGAGCGTTAAAGAAGAAATTCTCTGATAGAAGATAACTCGCTCCGAACACAACTGCATACTCCATCTGCTCAAAAGGAAAAAGAAAATCTCTTTCGAAGCCATCGGTGCCTAACTCTGAGCTTGAAATTAATCTGCCAATAGATACTCCTGCCTCACCTCTTAAATTAAACGGAGAATAAGTGTATTCATAGAGAATAGGAATTTCTACATAATTCAATTTTATAGCGTAAGCGAGTGTGCCATTATCTAAATCGGCATTTCTTCGACTGCCCTTATTCACATAATTAATTCCTACATGAAGAGAAGATGATTCACTAAAAACAGGTCTGACAAAAGCTCCTGCAGAAAGTCCAAACTTATCAAAACCACTAAGTGCATCTCCTGAAACCTGTGATGCAGAACCACCAGCCAATATTCCGGCCTTGAATACAGATTCCTGAGCCTGAACTACTGTGCCAAAAGAAAAAACTACAAGAAAAACTACAAGTCTCATGCTTAGAATTTCTTATTCTATCACTTTACGTTCTAGAACATCTTGCACCTCCAGTGTAGTGTTATTGTATAGAATAGCCATAATAGAAACTTCGTTAATATCGAATTCCTCTGCTATAGTTCCAGCTTCACAAAAGGAATAAATATCACCCTGGCTTATTTCTTCAGTATTTAACTGAGTTCCTCCTAGTCCGTTTACATGTGCTCTTAGAATGTGCTTATGAATATAATCGGGAATATCTCCTGGAGGAAAAGCGGGATCTGCTGCCATTTCTGAAGTACCGTTCTTTTGCCAATCGACAATATTATTCTCCACTACGGCTAAAATCAAACTATGACTATCAGAAAAATCATCAAGGAAAGCCACATCTCCTTCAATTCTTACTCCTCTGGAAGATTCTGTATATTCAATTTCAAGGTTAATCTCAGCTGGTCTGCTGTTGAGTATTAAGTCTTCTACTTGTGTTCTCCAAGAAGCCCATTGCGTAAAATAGTTTCCATTAACAGTAGTACCACTTACCACTCCAAGTGGAATAGCATTGGGTATAGAATAAAGACTTTGGTATTCATTTCCCTCTGGTGTTCTCCACTCCGTAAAAAACGGATCTCCTGGTTCTTCGGCAGATTCTGCTGGAGCAGTTAATGAAGGAATATCAGGATGGATTCCTAAAACAAAAACCTCTCCTTCGTTTTCAGTGGCTACAGTGTTGGCTTCTAACGCAGCAGCCGGACATCCAGCACATCTATGACCTGTGAAATCCATAATTAGAACCCTACGTGTAGCATTTTCTTGGTCTTGGGTTATAGCTTCGTTTCCTTCGAAGAAAGGACTCTCCACACCATCACATGCAGAATCAACTAATCCTGCGAAAGGCTCATCCACCTCATCACATGATGAAAATGAAAAGAATAGCAGAAGGGAAATTATTATTCTATAATTTTTCATGTTTAAAAACTGCTTGTTATAGTTACTGTTAATCCATTAGAAGCGGGTACAACCCTACAGACTCCACCTACACAGAATAACCCTGCTCTTCTTTTTCCATATTCGAATGAAAATCTGTGAGCACCTTTAGAATAAGCCAGACCACCTAATGGATAATGCAAGATATTATCTTCAATAGAATTCCCATAATTATAAAGGTCAACAATTGATAAATTCCAATGAGGGGCTATTGTATACTCCAATACTAAACCGGCCCAATCCCCTTGGTGCTGATCTGTTCTTAAAAGTTGTGCTACTACTCTTAAATTCTGCTTTTTCTTGGTTTTTATGTTTGCTTCTGCTACAAATACATCTGCGTAAATGGTTCCTTTAGCTTGTGTACCATCAAGTAAAATAGCTCCTTGATTTACATCATTATTATAAACGAAATTGAAGTAAGTAAACTTGGTTTTCAGCTTCTTACTCCACTTCTTTTTTAACTCTACATTCAAATCACTGAAGAACACCCTTCTGCTTGGAGTTAGAAAGTTAGGTGTGTAGGCTATTCCATCTTGACTGAATGATTCTCCTTCTAACGGATCTACATCTATTCCATTTGCTCTAGCGTAATTCACTGTTAAATAAGTTCCATACTTTCCACCAAAAGGCGTGTCTTTTTTGAATTTATAGCTCAACTCTCCCATGTAGGCAAACTCTCCTGTAGGCTGAGTAGCATATGCATAAAACTGAGAAGCTAACATATAACTGTGCTGCTTAGTTAATGCTGGGTGAAAGTTGATCATAGGACCAACTCCTTGAATAGTACGATCTGGTCTAAAACTAAAATTGTCCAGATATTTAGCATCAGCACTAAATGAGAATCCTTTTTGACTATAAGTAAGATTCCCCTGTATAGCATATCCTCTATTAAATATAAACTGCCCGAAAGCCGTAGAATCTCTATCAGGCGTACCCACAGAATTATCGGCAGAAGGATCATTGATTTTCTCTGCATATTCTACCCCTAAGCTCCAGTTACCTCGGCTTAAATTCATTCTTCCTCCATAAAGTCCCACGTTTTCGGGTAAGGTTATGTTTGATTGACGATCGGCTTGAAAACGACTTACAAAAGAACCTCCTAAGCTGATCTTAGTCTTCATATCATGAAGAGAACTATCCAATTCATTAATAACCACTTCTCCATCTATTCCTCTTATGAAACTATCCGAGTTTACGATTCCATCTACAAAGTCTATTCTCATCTTTCCATACACCCCTTTTACATATAATCCAGGCACGGGCTGTACATTCACTTTCACACCGTCCATAGCATTTTCTAATCCAAGATTTCTGTCTTCAAAGCTGCGCAAAACTAGACCGATGCCAAACTGCTCATAGAAGTTACCTACGGTAATGGATAAGTCATCATCAGTGTAAGAAACAAACCGGTAACCGATACCTGAACCTTTGAACCTGTTAGGTTCAGAATAACCTAATTGTTGAGGTAAATATGATTCATACCTTAATCCAGCCTGGAACTTACCTTTTGTAGCTATAATGTTTGCAAAGCTATTCAACGTAATTCTTTCATCAGGTACTTCGGCATTGATTAATGAGTCCTCCTGATAAGTTTGAGCCAGAATCTGAAAATTCCCAGAAATATTTAGGGGATTCTCGTCTTGACAAATACTAAGGGAAGGAAAAAGGAAAAACGTCCAAATTCCTATGAATTTGATTTTCATCTTGAAGGTTTGGTTGGTTTAAGGTAAAATAAAGGGGACACGGTCAAATCCCCTTTAGATTCTGTTTACAGCTTTTCGATTTCTTCTAATAATTCTTCCTCATCTCCAGGAGCATAGCCACTGTGCGTCCAAACTATTTCTCCATTTCCATTTAAAAGAAATGTTTGAGGAACATTATTCACGTTCATGGCTCTTTTCAGGTCTTGATTTTCATCTATATAAACTTCATAGTCCCACCCTTGAGCATCCACGTAAGGTTTAACTCTTTTTCCACTTCTAGCATCGTCTATAGAAATGGCTATTAACTTAACCCCTGTTTCATCCTGCCAATCTTCATAAACTTCATGAATAGCATTTAGTTCTTTTTTACACGGTGCGCACCAAGTAGCCCAAAAACTAATGACTATAGGCTCTCCACTATTAGTGAAGTCTGCCGTATTCACCACGTTTCCTTTTAGATCTTTTACTTTTACAGATGGTAATTTATTTCCTCCATCATATGCCATAGAACATAACGCTATGGTTAGAACTGCTAGAAGTATATTTTTCATGATTTTTTGTTTTGTTAAACCCAAGTGCCATACCAAGGTTGTAAATCTTTAATTCTGACTCAAACAAAAATAACTTACCGAAACAGATTTGCCGAGAGTGCCACGAGAAAAATATAGTTTTGGAAAATTGATACAAAAGTTAAGATTCCAATCTTTTCGTAAAAGCAAAACCCTACCATTACTGGTTTATTAATTACTTTTATAGTCAAATTAGAATTATGAAGAAATTTTTACTTTTTACTCTAAGCATTTTCATTTTAACCACAGCCCAGTCGCAGGATATAGAAATGCTTGATGCTGAAACAGAAGTATCGGGATTTAGTGGAACAGCTGCTGCAGATCTCATTGATGGAAAAATCAACATAAGAAATAACACTTCAAGTGCACTAGACTTGTTGTGTACACGAGAAATAATTGTCCAGGAAGCACCAGGAGCAGATGAAAGATTCTGCTGGGGTGGATTGTGTTACGAGAATGGTACCGAAACCTCTTTCTTTAGTCAAGCTTTAGGAGCTGGTGAAACTATAACGTCTAACGGTACAGATGGATTTACAGGATACTATGAGTACAATGGTGAAGATGGAGTATGTCAAATCAAATACAGATTCTATGACATGAATGATGAAAGCATCTCATCAGAGATCATAATAACATACTGTGTTTCTCCAAACGGTCAGTGTGACACGAGCATAAACATTGTGGAATCAGAAGAACTTGGAGTTCAATTAAGTGCTTCTCCTAACCCGGCATCAGACAACTTCCTAATTAGCTATTCTTCTGCAGAAGGAGGATCAGATAATTACTTGGTAATTCGTGATGCACTTGGAAAAGAGATATACAGAACTCTTCTACCTTTAAATCAAGGCGTAATTAATTTTAATGCATCTGACTTTGAAACTGGAATGTATTTTTACAGCATTCTAAATGATAATAAATCGGAAAAAACAAAGAGATTAATCATATCTCACTAATCATAAAATCAAATAAATAATATGAAAAAATTCTTTACTTTTTTTGCTTTGTGCTGTGTGTTGGCCATAACAACTGAGGCTTACTCTCAATCACAAAGAATGTACGTAATTGAGAAGTTTACAGGAGCAGCATGCCCTCCATGTGCTACATGGAACCCTCTTATAGAAGGTGTGATTGAAGATAACTATGATGGTCAAGGTCTTTGGATCAACTATCAAATTGATATCCCAGCTGATGATGCTATGTACGATGATAACACTGCAGGTGTTGATTCACGTGGAAGTTTTTACGGTGGTATCAACGCAGCACCTACTTCATTTTCTCAAGGAACTACTTTAGATGATTCAGCAGCTCAAACTTGGGGTGATGTAGCAGACATCTACACTGAACACATAGACGAGGTGATAGCTGAAATGTCTGAATTCGATATCACTTTAAACGGTGAGATCCTAAATGGACAATTCGTAGTTACAGGATCTGTAGATGCTACTATGGATGCAGCTGGAGACTACTCTCTTATTCTTATCATATCTGAAGGATTAATCGAAAATGGAGATTTAGCATACCCTGCAACAAATGGTGAAACTGAATTCCACCACGTATTTAAAGATTTCATTGGAGGGGCTTCAGGAATTTCTATTGGAAGTGACTTGTC
>CAZTVP010000031.1:0-11798 GCA_964616995.1 uncultured Comamonadaceae bacterium | reverse complement strand
CAAACTGCTCTCTGGCTGTGGTGAGCTGCTGCGCAACTTTCCAAGCGTTTTTCAATTCTCCGTACTTCAGAAACACCTCTTTTAGCTGCTCATCTGAATAGGTCTGAATAATGGTAGCTGCTGTTTTATTTCCAGCTTGACTCATTCTCATGTCTAGTGGCCCTTCATAACGTGTGGAAAAGCCTCTTTCTCCAGTATTGAACTGGTGAGAGCTTACACCTAAATCTGCCAAGATTCCATCTACTTTTTCTATACCATTGAACTTGAGGAAATTCCTCATGAACCTAAAGTTCTGAGCTATGAACAATACTCTTTCATCTTCAGGTAAGTTCTTCTGAGCATCTGGGTCTTGGTCAAAGGCTATGAGTTTTCCTTTATCAAGTGATTTCAAGATTTCAAGTGAATGACCTCCGCCTCCGAAAGTCACATCTACATAAACCCCGTTCGGGTTAATGTTTAAACCATCTAGAGAATCCTGAAGCAGCACTGGTATGTGGTAAGCTTCTTCTCCCATGGTTCGGTACTAGTTTAATTTGGATTGAGCGTTGTTGTCTAAGTCCTTTCTCACTAGCTCTGCTAGTTCACCGAAGTCGTCTCCGTGGTCTAGGATTTCAGCTTCGTATGCAGACTTACTCCACAACTCTATTTTCTGCCCAATGCCATTTACCTTCACTTCTTTAGCAGTTTTAGGGTCTATTCCAGCGTACTCTATGAGTGAGGCTGGTAGTAGCATTCTCCCTGCAGAGTCTAGCTCTATGGCAGTGGCGCCATTCATGAACCTTCTCTGAAACTGCTGGTGCGCTCTATTATACCTACTCAGTCTGCTCATTTCTTCATTCACTTTATCCCATTCAGGTTTCGGGTATAGCACTAGGCACTTTGCGAAGATGTCTCTGTTGATTACTAATCCATGACTGAGCACAGGCTCCAGCTGCTTCCTTAGCTTAGCTGGGAACATGATTCGACCCTTAGAGTCGACCTTACAGTCATATTCGCCTAGTAGATTCAACATGTTGTTAACATTGGAGTGTAAAAATAAAACGATTTTACCACAAAGTGACACTTTCTACCACTTTTTCCCACTTTGTGGATAAATTGAACGTGGCGTTGCAAAAAGTTATTGCACCGCAGGAAGAATTTAGGTGTAAGATTTAGGCGCTAAATCATTTTTAATGAGTGGTTTATAAATAATAGAAGTAGAAAAAAACCAGAGGGAATAGAAAGGGCTGAGTTTTTTTTACATTTGAGATATATGGAGTATCAACTTAAAAGAGAGGGAAAGTTTAAGTACCTAGAGGAAGGTTCAGGTGAGAATTTAGTGCTGCTGCATGGGTTATTCGGGGCGCTGAGTAATTATGAGCATGTGGTAGAGCACTTTAAAAGTAAGTATCAGGTGATTATACCTATGCTGCCGCTTTATGACCTTCCTATCATAAATACGAACGTTAAGAATCTGGCTAAATACCTCAAAGAATTTTTAGACCATAAAGGAATTTCCGAAGCTAACCTTCTAGGAAATTCACTGGGCGGGCACATAGCTTTGGTATTCACGAAAGCAAATCCAGAACGTGTGAAATCGCTGATTCTTACTGCTAGCAGCGGCTTGTATGAGAATGCTTTTGGTAGTTCATTTCCTAGAAGAGAAGACAAGGAGTTCATTCGTAAAAAAGTGGCGGTTACTTTCTATGACCCGAAACATGCTACGGATGAATTAGTGGATGAGTGCTTTAAAATGGTAAATGATAGGAATAAAGTGATTCGAGTATTAGCCATAGCTAAGTCTGCTATTCGCCATAATATGGGCAAAGACATTAAGGACATGAAAATGCCCGTGTGTTTGATTTGGGGTAGGAATGATACCATTACTCCTCCAGAAGTGGCAGACGAGTTTCATGAGAAAATGCCAAATAGTTCACTGTACTGGATAGATAAATGTGGTCACGCACCTATGATGGAACATCCTGAGGAGTTCAATGGCTACTTGCAGAAGTGGTTGGATGAGGTGGGGATTTGATGAGTTGGAGGTTCGAAGTTTGAAGTTTCAGGTTTATACGTCCCTTTTTTGACTAGCTAAAAGTTTTTAATTGAAGTCTTGATTCCTTCTATATGAAAATAAAATCAGCCAGATTCGTAATTAGCAATAAAGACATTAATAAGTGTCCTGCTCCTGATAAACCAGAATATGCATTCATAGGAAGGAGTAATGTGGGCAAGAGTTCTCTTATTAATATGCTGTGCAATGAAAAAGGCCTAGCCAAGACTTCTCAAAAGCCCGGGAAAACACAGTTAATCAATCATTTCTTAGTTAATGAACATACGGAAGACCCTTGGTATTTAGTGGATTTGCCTGGTTATGGATTCGCTAAGGTTCCTGTAAAGCTAAAAGGGAAGTGGATGGGCTTTATTACAGGTTACCTCAGAAACAGAAGGAATCTACTCTGCACATTCGTACTGATAGATAGCAGACATTCACCGCAGAAAATAGACTTGGATTTTATGGAATGGATGGGAGAGAATGAGCTTCCATTCGTCATTGTTTTCACTAAAACCGATAAACTCAAAACTGCTGAGAAAAAATCATTCATTGAAAAATACTCAGCAGAAATGCTCAAGGTGTGGGAAGAAATGCCTCAAGTATTTTCTACCTCTTCAGAAAAAGGAGAAGGAAAAGAAGAACTCCTCACTTTTATAGACCAAATAAATAACGGAGTTACTGAATAAGATTCAGTTCCTTAGCGAATTTCATAGAGAATTCTTTCAGCATTTTAGCTGCTTCTTTTTCTCCTGTAGCTCTCTCAAAAGTGTCTGCCATAGTAGCCAACGTCTGATGCGCGAAACGTTTCATATCATCCACCTTCATTTCTTTATTCCATAGGTCTATTCTTAAGGTGTTGTTCTCCTTATTGTCCCATACTGAAAGCATGAAGGCATTGCACGGCCCATCTATTCCACCATCAGAAGCATTCCAGTGAATTTTCTCGGGAATATGATTTTCATCTAATCCCACAGTTATTTTTATTTCACTGGTTTTTACTATGCCATCTGCCATTTCTCTTAGTTTTTAGGGTTGTAGGTTTTCAATAATTTTCTTGGGTTCTTTTCTAGCATTTCCACTACAGAAACTTCAGGATTCTCTCTCATAAAATCTCTAACGATTTGAAGTCCAATCCATTCTCCTATACGGTCTGTGGCCTCTTCAGATAAAGATGAGGTAAAAGGTGCGGGCGCTACCCATTTGCTTATTTCGCTTTTCTTGGTCTCGTACAGAAGTGGAGATGCTGCTTCTCTCACTTTAGTGAGTTCACGCCAAACAGCTAGCTGCTTCTTATAACACCAAGCCAGTTCATTTTCTGTGTAATTCATGATGATAGCTTCAGATTCTTCTGGAAACATAGCTTCCAACAAGTAACGAACCTTTCCCTTGTGCACCATATGGTCAAGCAACGTGCTTTCATCTCCTGAAAATGGGTAAATCTGATTATAAAGCCAGCCATACATAGCATTTACAGCTAAAAATTGTGGATGCATGTCTTTCTTCATATATCCATAAAACTGCGGTGGATATAAGCGGTGCAATGCTGTGTCCACCACAAAAAAATCAAGCCCAACTGCCAAAATCGAGTCCGTAGTAAATACACCATACTGAAACCATGAATTCATGAAAACAATTTCAGGGATAGGCTTTTCTGGGAAATAATGTTGGAAATGCTTGAATCCAGAATTCAGTTTTTCTTCCTGTTCCAGAACCTCGCTTTCCATTTGGTTTATTCCATCTTGAATTTGAAGAGTGAGCGGATAAACAGGGTCATTGCGCAGCTCATAAAGACATTCCGGAGTAGACGGAGACTGGGTCTGTAGCATGTAGCCTAAATAAAGCGGTGCAAAGGAGTCAAAATCCTCCAGAAGCCTACTGTAAAGTACCTCTGTATTAGCTGTGTCTATGGGTAATAGAGCTTTATCCCATCTTTTTATGTCGAGCCGCAAATCGGAGCCAGAAACATCTATTTTTAATCTGTCCTGTTCACAGGAAATGAACAAAAATGATAGCATTAAAAAAGAGAAAAAAAGATATTCGCGCATGATTAACTACTAGATTTGGCTTTGTTTTTGGGTAGTAACTCTTTTTTACGATAAAAATTCTGCGCGAAGATAATTATTCGGCAGCAGTAGAAAAGAGAACAAACTATCAGAATTCGGAAGAATTCACGTATTTATATAAATGAAAAACATGAAAAGATTAATTTTTCTAGGGATTACCTTTCTAACCTTTTTAAGTGCTTCAGCACAGGATGAAGCAGATTTCAAAAAATTCAAGTTCGGATTTAACGTAGCGCCTAACCTCAGCTGGATGTCACCTAAAACTACCGACATAACCAACGAGGGAATCTTGTTGAGAGGAACCTATGGCTTGACTGCAGATATCATGTTCTCTGACAGGTATGCATTCGGAACAGGTATTTCTGTTATGGGTAGTGGAGGGCAGCTATCATTCTTTCAGGAAGTGACTAGAACGAGAGATACAGGAGATGAGTTTTTTATAGCTTCAGTAGATAGAAAGTACCGGCTGAAATTTGTGGAAATTCCACTGACTATTAAACTTAGAACAGATGAAATCGGTTACATTACCTATTGGGGTCAATTTGGAATGGGATTAGGATTTGCTACTAAAGCTCTTGCCGATGAAACAATAAAGCTGAGAACTCAGTTGATACCAGACGCTACCGTTCCAGATGCGGCTACATGGATAGATGATGGAAATGGAATTACGATAGATAAAGCGGATATAGAAGAGGAAGGAATCGATATTTCTGGAGATATCAGACCTATAAGAGCATCTCTAATAGTAGGAGCTGGAATTGATTACAACCTCAGTGGAAATACTTCTTTAATGTTCGGAATTTCTTACAACAATGGTTTTACGAATGTTTTCAGGTCAGATGAAGAGGCTATAGCACCTAATGATGACGGCAACCCTACATTTAGAGAAGACCCTACTGCTAGAGGAGGAAGAGCGTATGAAACTTTCGAGCAGAGAGCTATAACCAACAGCTTTGTAATCACAGCTGGAATTTTATTCTAACCATGAATATAAAGGGAGTAGCTGAGCATATCACCAACTGGCTAAATGATTATGTAGAAAAAGCTGGTCTAAATGGGTTTGTAGTAGGAGTAAGTGGAGGAATAGATTCTGCGGTGACTTCTGCTCTTTGTGCAAGAACTGGAAAAGAGGTAAAAGTTTTAAACATGCCTATTTATCAGAAGCCTAGTCAGTTTGAACTCAGCTCCAGACACATAGCTTGGCTTGAGGAGAATTTCCCGAATGTAAAAGGGCAAGTAATAGATTTAACAGAACCATTTAAAGCCTTAGAAAACACTTATCCGAAGGAGATTCAAGACCATTTGACCATGGCTAATGCTAGGGCTAGACTCAGAATGACTACCTTATATGCTATGGCTGGTCATCATAAAATGATAGTAGCGGGAACAGGAAATAAAGTAGAAGATTTCGGAGTAGGATTTTATACCAAGTATGGTGATGGAGGAGTAGATGTAAGCCCTATAGCTGATTTATATAAAACCGAAGTGTGGGACTTAGGAAGAGAGTTAGGTGTTATAGATGACATAGTGAACGCTGCTCCTACAGATGGCCTTTGGGATGACGGTAGAACAGATGAAGACCAAATAGGCGCTACATATAGAGAACTAGAATGGGCTATGGAATTCATCAGAAAAGGTGAAGACCAAACCACCTTAATAGGTCGCCAAAAAGAGGTGATGGAACTCTACCTCAAGTTAAATAGAGCTAATCAGCATAAGATGGTTCCTATTCCTGTGTGTGAAATTCCGGAGGAGTTGAAATAGTTTGAGGTTTGAAGTTAGAAGTGTCGAATTTAGTTTGAGGCATTATTGCTAGTCCTTAAGCTAATCAGTCAACCTTAAAGCTTCTCATTATTCTTATGCCTGTCCTTATCACGAATAGTCTTCTTGTCAAAATTTTTCTCCAACGCTTCTGTTAGGTCTATTCCCGTTTGATTAGCTAGACAAATAAGCACCCAAAGTACATCAGCCATTTCGTCTCCGAGGTCTTTATTTTTATCCGACTCTTTCTCAGATTGTTCTCCATACCTACGAGCCATAATCCGTGCTAATTCACCAACTTCCTCCGTAAGAATAGTCATGTTTGTCAACTCATTAAAGTATCGGACACCTGTAGTGTTTATCCAATGGTCAACTTTTTCCTGTGCTTGCTTAATCGTCATTTGTAGTCAAAAATGAGACGAAAAGATAAAAAGGGCGTAAGCAATGTGCGACAGCAGCACTTGTCAACTTATCAACCAGTCAACTGATAAACTTCAACTCATTCTTTCCTCTTACTATCCAGCCAAATAGTCACTGGCCCATCGTTTATGAGGCTCACTTGCATATCCACTCCAAATTCACCGCTTTGAATTGGTTTTTCTAGTGTTTCGGACATTCCTGTTTTGAATCGTTCGTAAAGAGGAATAGCTATATCTGGTTTGGCTGCATGAATGTAAGAGGGTCTATTTCCTTTCTTGGTCTTAGCGTGTAGCGTAAATTGACTAACGACTATGATTTCACCATCTACTTCTTTAACGTCTAAATTCATTTTTCCTTCAGAATCAGAAAATATTCTGAGTTGAGAAATCTTTTTGCACAGCCAGGTAATATCTTCATCCGAGTCGGCTTCCTCTATGCCCACGAATACCAGTAATCCTTGTTTGATTTCAGCTACTGAATTACCGTTAATTTCTACAGCAGCTTTTTTTACGCGTTGCAATAATGCTCTCATCTTCCACCCAAAAATATTACAAGAGAATAGATTAAGTGCTGCGGTTACAATTTTTTGAGTATTCAGCTAGTTTCATAATAGCCTTGCCAAGATTTTTTGTACTTGAAATATGTATTTATCCCAGAGGAAGCATCTGATAAGTAAGTGTCTCAAGTTTTAACCTTTAATCACAGATTATGCTTTTAAAAATCTTTTCATGGGCTACTCTTCTCGCTTTTTCCCATGCAGCTTTGGCCAGTTCTAATACTGCGCAAGCAGTTCTAGAATCACTGGAAACTAGTGTTTTAGAAATCCAAAATTCCTTTCAAGCACGAAAGAACAAGGTGAAGACTCAATCAAAAGAATTAGACAAACTCTTGTCTGAGAAATCCCTTTCCAAGAGAAAGACCTGTGATTACTTACTTCAGAAATACAGACTTAGTGAGCAGTTAGAAGAGCTAACATTTCAGGAAGAGTTTGAAATCTCAAAGGTGAGATACGTAAAAGGACTACAGGTAGTGAAGATTTTGTATGAGAAGGTGTTGAGCTTAGATCACCACTTTGCTTCTACTAGAACTTTTCATGAGATAAATAAGCTAAGTAATCCTAACTCTTTTCAGAGTTTTTCAAGTATCAGGCAGTATTTGGACGAACATAAGAAGCGGAACTCCGGAATCCAGCTGCCAGAACTGTTGGAGGGAAACATCTTCGCTTCTTTCGCGGAGATTCTGATTAATATCTCAGGTTCTGACTTAAACAAAGACCAGAAAGAAGACAACCT
Source organism: uncultured Comamonadaceae bacterium (assembly GCA_964616995.1). Lineage (GTDB taxonomy): Bacteria > Bacteroidota > Bacteroidia > Flavobacteriales_D > Sanyastnellaceae > ASP10-05a. Next base: position 4,227 of record CAZTVP010000031.1, on the reverse strand, counting down.
AAAAGAGATTCAGTGTATTATGGATTTCTCTCTAAGGATGTATAATGACCTGCATCTAATTTATTTTGAGACTAGTTTTCTAGAAGCCAGTAACGCAGATATAAAATCCAGCATTGAGAACCTCTTTAAGGATTATACTAAGAGTATAGGCTATGCTGGTGAGCTGAGTAACTGCCGACTTTTAGATGACTGGGAAGGTGTAGAAGAAGAGCTAGATGAGTATATCACTGAAGCGCTTAATGAAGATATTATGAAGAAAAGTGAGCTGCTGGTAAACCTAAAATTCCCCATAGATAGATTAGTTCAGTTCATAAATCAATACAATAATTTCATAGATGAAGGAAAGAAGTACTACCAAAAGTTTGACATTATACTTTCAAGCTATGAAAACTATGACTTGTGTAAAGCAGAACTTCCTATAGAATTTGACCGATTAAAAAGCGATATGAATCTAGCAGTAGAGAAATTCGCTATAGCCTATAAGCCAGTGGAAATTAACGGCAGCAGAATGAAGGAGATATTGTATGGGTTGGATTAAGAAAATGCTATTCAGAAATAATCCTCCGCGTTTGTTGAAAATACCTGAAAATGCCTCCTTCTAACTCGCTCAGGACTTGAGTGAACTGTTATCTTTGCACCGCAATAAAAAGTATATCCAATATGAGTCATGTGAACAGTTCTGTAGCGCCTGCTACGCTTGAACAAGCCGAGGAAATGGGTCTGAGACCAGAGGAGTTTGAGAAGATTAAAGAGATTATGGGTCGAACGCCTAATTTCACGGAAATGTGTATCTACTCTGTGATGTGGAGTGAGCACTGCTCTTATAAAAACTCTATCAAGTGGTTAAAAACACTTCCTAAAAAAGGGCCACACATGCTCGTAGAAGCAGGAGAAGAGAACGCAGGATTAGTAGATATTGGTGATGGATTAGGATGTGCCTTTAAGATAGAAAGTCATAATCACCCTTCAGCTCTGGAGCCATACCAAGGAGCCGCTACTGGAGTAGGTGGAATCAATAGAGATATTTTCACCATGGGAGCTAGACCTGTGGCACAATTAAACTCCCTGAGGTTCGGAAAACTTGACAATCCTAAGACCAAATGGCTTCTAGAAGGAGTAGTAAAAGGAATAGGAGATTATGGAAATGCCTTCGGTATTCCTGTAGTAGGAGGAGAAGTATTCTTTGACGAATCTTACCAAGTAAATCCACTTGTGAATGCCATGAGCGCAGGAATAATAGCTACGGATAGTATTATTTCGGCTACTGCCAGTGGCCCTGGAAACCCAGTTTACATCGTGGGCTCTGCTACGGGTAAAGATGGAATTCAAGGAGCATCATTCGCTTCTAAGGATATAACTGAGGATTCTGCTAATGACTTACCTTCTGTACAAGTAGGTGACCCTTTCCAAGAGAAATTACTACTCGAAGCTACATTGGAGCTGGCGCAAACTGATGCCGTAGTAGGAATGCAGGACATGGGAGCCGCAGGAATCACTTGTTCTTCCACGGAGATGAGTGCAGCTGGTGAAGTGGGAATGAGCATTAATTTAGATAAGGTACCTGTTCGTCAGTCGGATATGAAGCCTTTTGAAATCCTATTGAGCGAGTCTCAGGAGAGAATGCTTGTGGTAGTGGAGAAAGGTAAAGAGCAGGTGGTGGAAGACATCTTTGAGAAGTGGGATTTACATGCGGTAGAAATAGGAGAAGTGGTAGAAGGAGACACTGTAACATTCAGTATGGGCGGTGCAAAGGTGGCTGAAGTAAGCGCACACTCACTTGTACTTGGAGGAGGAGCTCCTGTCTATGAAAGAGAATCTAAGGAACCAGCTTACTATGCTGAGAATCTAAAATTCAATATAGATTCAGTAGAAGTTCCTGACATGGATAAAATCAAACGTATAGCAGCTGCTATAGTTGGCTTACCGAATATAGCCTCTAAAAAATGGGTCTGGGAGCAGTATGATTCTATGGTAGGAACCAGTAATATGTGTACCAACAAACCTTCGGATGCTGGAGTAGTAAATATCAAAGGGACGAATAAAGCTATTGCACTTACAGTAGATTGCAACGCGAGATACGTGAATAATGACCCAGAAATAGGAGCGCAAATAGCAGTAGCAGAAGCAGCCAGAAACATCTCATGTACAGGTGCTGAACCTTCAGCTATTACCAACTGCTTGAACTTCGGGAATCCTTATAACCCTGAAGTGTACTGGCAGTTTGAAGGAGCTATAAAGGGAATGAGTAAAGCGTGTGAAGCTTTAAAAACCCCAGTAACAGGAGGAAACGTAAGCTTCTATAATCAAACCGCTAAAGAAGACGGCACGGCAAGCCCAGTTTTCCCTACGCCTACTATAGGAATGTTAGGGGTAATGAAAGACAAATCATTACACACGAGCCTAGATTTTAAATACAAAGGAGACCTCATTTTTATGCTAGGAGATGCGCAGAACTGCATTAGTTCTAGTGAATACCTGAGCACTATCATAGGAGTAAAAAATTCTCCAGCACCGCATTTTGATTTAGACCAAGAGTTAAAAGTGCAGCAGTGTGTGAGAGGACTTATCCAGAATAATCATATTAACGCAGCCCATGATGTGAGTGACGGAGGATTGTTCACTGCTCTAGTAGAAATGGGAATGCCTGCTAACCTCGGATTTGACATAGTAACCGATTCTGAGATTAGGTTAGATGCTTTCCTCTTCGGTGAATCTCAAGGGAGAATCCTAGTCACGCTAGTAGAAGATGAGGAAGATAACTTCTTAGACTTCGTAGGAGAAAGTGGAATCAACTGTACGCTGCTGGGTCATGTGACAAAAGGTAAAATGCACATAGATGGTGAGCACTTTGGGTTCATTAATGAGGCTAAAAACACCTTTGAAAACTCATTAGAAAAGCGCTTAGCTTCAATTTAATTCTGAATCTTACGTTCTTTACCCTGAAATTAGACAGCAGTGACATTACTGAAGTACATTTTTAGCAAGACATTCATAAGAACACTATTCAAGGCTGGAATAGCTTTGGTGTTGCTCATTGGGCTGGTTTGGTTTGCGCTCAGAATGTACACACATCATGGTGAAAAGCAGATGGTGCCAAGCGTTAGCGGCCTCACACTTCAGAAAGCAGTAGAAGTGCTGGATGCCAATGGAATGGGCTATGAACTCATAGATTCCACCTTTGTAAAAGGAAAAGAAGGAATTATTTATGCCCAGATTCCTAAGGATAGTTCCTATGTAAAATCAGGTAGAGATATTTATTTAAAAATCTATCGTACTATTCCTCCACAAAAGCCCGTTAGGTTTAAAGTGGGAGAACCACTGGAAATAGCCAAAACAAAGATTTTAAGCAAAGGATTCGAAATAGAAACCAAGTACCAGCCAGGTGAATTCAATAACGTAGTTATGGGTGCTTACTATGGCGAAAAGGAACTAAAAGACGGAGACTTGGTAGGCATGGGAGAAAAAATCAAACTCATAGTAAGCGAGAAAAAGAGTGTAAAAGTAGATTTACCTAATCTTTATGGTTTGACTTTAAATGAGGTTAAAGCCAAGCTGAGCGAGAACTCTTTGAACCTAGACTTGCCGCTTTATGACAAAACGGTAATTTCTAAATTAGATTCTATGGATGCTCAAGTCTTTAAACAAATGCCTTCTTATGAATCAGGGAAAAAGATTAGGGCAGGAAGCACTGTGAATGTATGGTTAAAACTAGGTGTAGAAATCCCTACTGACCCAGAACAAGAAACGATTGACTAATGAATAAGTACTTAGTTTTTGCCTTTTTATTCTCTTTGAGTACACTGAATGCCCAGGAGATAGTTCGTCCTTTGATGATAGACGTACAAAAAGCAGAACAGTTCAGAAAAGAAGCCAGATTACCTGAGAGAGCTCCAGCTGCCAGTAGAGTTAACGGTTTAGACCTTCCATTCATAGATGACTTCAGCAGGTATTCACTACCAACTAATGACCCAGAAATTCCACTAGAATGGCAGATGTGGACTGATGCAACAGCTAGAATAAACAACTCACTTCCAGTAAACCCTATGACAGTGGGAGTAGCCACTTTAGATGGTTTAGATAAAGAGGGCTACCCTTATGATTTTGATAATCAGTTCTCTTATGGAAGTGCAGATACACTAACTTCATGTCCTATAAATCTTACAGGGTTTAGTGCAGAAGATAGCGTGAAACTGGTATTTCACTACCAATTAGGAGGGCAGGGAAACC